>NZ_JBEXUE010000087.1:0-27315 GCF_040614275.1 Streptosporangium sp. NPDC006013 | reverse complement strand
ATGAGCATGGCACCGGGCGCCGCCGTCCTCGGCTGCAGCGCCACCGGGGTCATCGGTGACGGGCAGGGGGTGGAGGTCACCCCGGCGGTCAGCGCCTGGGCCGCCACCCTCGGTGGGGCCCGGCTGACGACCTTCGCGCTCGACACGCTACGGACCGACGATCGCTTCGTCGTGGTCGGCCTGCCCGACCGCGGCCCCGACGATCACGCCGCCATCCTGCTCGCCGACCCCTACACCTTCCCCACCGACGGTTTCGTCGAGCGCTCAGAGGAGGTCATGGGAGATCTTCCGCTGATCGGCGGCCTGGCCAACGCGATCCAGGGCCGCGGCGCGGTGCGGCTGTTCGCCGACGGGAGGATCTACACGGAGGGGGCCGTCGGGGTGCTGCTCAGCGGTGACCTCAACGTCAGCACCGTGGTCAGCCAGGGCTGCCGCCCGATCGGCCCGACGATGGCCGTCACCTCCGTCGAGGACAACCTGCTGCTCGAACTCGCGGGGCAGCCCGCCCTGGCGCGGCTGGAGGAGATCGTCAGCGCCCTGGACGAGGACGACCGCGACCTGGTCGCCTCGGGGCTGCAGATCGGCATCGCCATGGACGAGTACGCGGAGCGGCACGAGCGCGGCGACTTCCTGATCAGGGGTGTGCTCGGCATCGACCCCGAACGTGAGGCGGTGGCCATCGGCGACGTCGTCGAGATCGGACGTACCGTCCGGTTCCAGGTCCGCGACGCCGCCACCGCCGACGAGGACCTGTACGAGCTGCTTGACGCCCACCGAGAGGAGTTCGGCCGGGTGGACGGTGCCCTGCTGTTCTCCTGCAACGGCCGGGGCTCGGCCATGTTCGGCAGCGCCGACCACGACGCCGTCGCCGTCCGCGACACCCTGGGCCCCATCGGGGTGGCCGGGTTCTTCGCCGCGGGGGAGGTGGGCCCGGTGGGCGGCCACAACCACGTTCACGGCTTCACCGCCTCGGTCCTGGTCTTCTCCGCCCGCCCATCCGCCGGCCACCCTTAAGACCAGCAGATCTTGAGCTGCTCGTCGCCGAAGCCGGGTGGGCCGAGAAACGATCGATTCCGCCATTCGGACTGGACGGTCATCGCGAGGCGAGGGCTCTGTTCGCGGTGTGGGCCGCTCGGTGTTCGGCGTCCACGATCTTCTCCAGCGTCTCGGGGTCCATGACGATGGCGGACGAGGGGATCTCGGCACGGCTGCGCGGGGAGATCGGCAGGCCGACGGCGGCGAACCGGTCCGCCAGGCGCTCGAACGCCGCACCGTCGACGCCGGAATCGTCGATCAGCGCCTCAAGGAGGGTGCTGCCCCTCGGCGCGAAGAAGGTGCCCTCGCTGTCGATCGCGACGATCGGCGGCCGCTCCGCCCGCTCATCCGGGTGCAGCCAGTATCCGTACACGCCATCGCCGTACGAGGGCGAGTTGAACGTCTCCACGACGGGGAACAGGTGGCTCAGCACCTCCGACCAAGACCCGCCGATATCCCGGTTGGCGTCGTCGTCGAACACCGGGTGGGTGCTCCCCGGCCCCAGTACGGTGATCTCCATCTCGCACAGCGGGTCGGCGTCCCGGCCCGCGTCGAGGGGCCGGGCGGCCTGGATGGCGACCATCCGCAGCAGCTCGCCGGGGATCGGGCGGTCGCCGAGCCACCGCCTCGCCCATTCGACGTACTCCTCCTTCGTGAACCGCCCGTCCGTCATCTCAGGACACCCTGCCCCCCCGGTGTGAGCCACCGCGTACATCTTGCGCTCCGTGTTGTCCAGGAACCGATTCCGATCCCATCTCCGTGAGTCTGCCCGCACCGTCTTGTGAAGTTCTTGTAAGCGACTGGGGACGATCGCAGGTGGTGGCCGGAGTCCCGTCCGGCGCGCGCTCCCGCCCGGTCCGGTGCGAAAGCGCGAGCGCGCGCCGTACGATGGCCCGCATGTCGGAGTCCCGGGTGACCTACGAGGACGTGGTCGCCGCGCGCGAGTCGCTGGCCGATGTCGCCCTGCGCACCCCGCTGCTCCACTCACACGTGCTGTCGGGCATCGTCGGCGGGCCCGTCCACCTCAAGTGCGAGCACCTGCAGCGCTCGGGTTCCTTCAAGATCCGGGGGGCGTACGTCAGGATCGCCGGGCTGACCGAGAGTGAGCGGCGGCGAGGGGTGGTCGCGGCCAGTGCGGGCAACCACGCGCAGGGCGTGGCGCTCGCCTCCGGACTGGTCGGGACCTCCTCGACGGTCTACATGCCGCAGGGAGCGCCACTGCCCAAGGTGGCCGCCACCCGCTCGTACGGCGCCGAGGTGATCTTCGCGGGAGACACCGTGGACGTCGCGCTGGAACGGGCGAGGGAGCATGCCGAGCGGACCGGAGCGGTGTTCATCCATCCCTTCGACCACCCCGCCGTCATCGCCGGGCAGGGCACGATCGGGCTGGAGATCGTGGAGCAGCTCCCCGAGGTCGGCACGATCGTGATGTCGCTGGGCGGCGGCGGGCTGGCCGCCGGGGTCGCGCTGGCGGTCAAGTCGCTGAGGCCGGGCGTGCGGATCGTCGGGGTCCAGGCCGAGCGGGCCGCCGCCTACCCGGCGTCGCTGGCCGCCGGGCATCCGGTCGAGGTCCGGCCCGCCTCGACGATGGCCGACGGCATCGCCGTGGGCCGCCCGGGCGAGCTGCCCTTCGAGCTGATCCACTATCTGGTCGACAACGTCGTCACCGTCACCGAGAGTCAGATCTCCCAGGCGCTGGTGCTCTGTCTCGAACGGGCCAAGCAGGTCGTCGAGCCGGCGGGCGTGGCCGGGGTGGCCGCGATCCTGGCCCACCCGCGGGTCTTCGAGCCGCCCGTGGTGGCGGTGCTCTCCGGGGGCAACATCGACCCGCTGCTGCTGGCCAAGGTGCTCCGGCACGGCCTGGCCGCGGCGGGGCGCTATCTCACCGTGCGGGTGCCGCTCTCCGACAGGCCGGGTGCGCTGGCGACGCTGCTGGCCAGGCTGGCGGAGCTCGGCGCCAACGTGCTCGACATCGTGCACGAGCGGCTGGGTATGCACCCTGGCGAGGTCGAGGTGCAGCTCCAACTGGAGACCAGGGGGCCGGTGCACTCCGAGGAGGTGCTGGGCTCCCTGCGGACGGACGGATACAAGATCAGCTTTACCTGAGTCACCAGGACCCGGCCCGCGAGGTTCGCAGCCGGGTCAGGGCGGGGGCGGGGATGTCTCGTCCGGCTTCTCAGGGGAGGCCGACGGCGGGCCGGACCCGACCCGCGAGGTCCGCCGCCGGGTCACCAGGTGGACGGCTTCTCCGCGGTGAACAACCAGGCGTCGAAGAGGGCTTCGAGGTTCTTGCCGGAGATCTTCTCGGCCATCGCGATGAATTCCGGGGTCGTGACGCTCCCGTACTTGTGCGTGGCGACCCACTGCTTCAGGAGCTTGAAGAACGCCGGATCGCCGATCCGCTGCCTGAGCGCGTGCAGCGTCATACCGCCCCGGGTGTAGACGGAGTTGTTGAACAGGTCCTCCGGCCTGGCCCGGCCGGGGGCGTAGCTCCAGATGGGGGCGTCGGCGGCGGCGGCGTAGTTCCTGTGGAAGAGCTGTTCGGTGGTGGACCGGCCCTCGTGCTCCGACCAGAGCCACTCGGCGTAGGTCGCGAAGCCCTCGTTGAGCCACAGGTCCTTCCACCGCTTGATGCTGAGGCTGTCGCCGAACCACTGGTGGGCCAGCTCGTGGGCGATGATGTCGTCGTCGGGGGCGAACCCGCCGTACATGGGCTTGGTCTGGTTCTCCAGCGCGTAGCCCGCGGGGAAGTCGTCGACCACGCCCCCGGTCGAGGAGAAGGGGTAGGGGCCGAAGAGCGTGCTCCAGTAGTCGGTGACCTTGCCCGACACGTCGTACAACCTCCGCAGCGAGCCATGGAAGATCGGGTCGACGGCCGCCAGATTCTTCAGGCCCCCGGGGGTCTTGCCCTGAAGCACCTCGAACCTGCCCAGCGTCATGGTGGCCAGGTAGCTGGCCATCGGGTGGCTCTCCCGCCACCGGAAGGTCGTCCTGCCCCCGACGGTCCTCGGCTCGCCGACGAGCTCGCCGTTGGCCAGCGCCGTCAGCCCCGCGGGCACGGTGAGCTCGAAGTCGTAGCGTGCCTTGTCGGCGGGGTGGTCGTTGCTGGGGAACCAGGTCTTGGCCCCGTTGGGCTGACCCGTGACGAACGCGCCGTCCCGGGTCGGAATGAAGCCGTACGTGCCCAGATTGGAGGAGTTCCGGACAGGTTTGGGCTCTCCGGCGTACGCGACCTCGACGGCGAACGTCGCGTCGTCCGGGATGGACTCGGCGGGGGTGACGGTGAGTTCGCTTCCGGCCCGGTCGAATCTCGCGGGCCTGCCGTCCACGGTGACCCGGCTGACCGTGAAGCCCGAGAGGTCGAGGTTGAAGCTCGCCAGGTGCTGGGTGGCCCGGGCCTCGATCCTGGCCGTCCCGGCCAGGCGCTTGGAAGACGGGGTGTAGCCCAGCTTGAGCAGGTAGTGGTCGACGTCGTAGCCGCCGTTGCCGTCGGTGGGGAAGTCGGGGTCGCCGATCCCGGGGGCGCCGGGCCTGGCCCTGTTGTCGGCGGCGGAGCTGGACAGGGGGGAGGCGGAGGGGCCCGACACCGTCGAATTCGCCGTCGAGTTCACTGCAGGGACGCTCTCCCCGCTCGACGCGGCACAGGCGACCGTGCCGATGGTCCCGAGCGTGCTGAGCAGAGCGGCGGTCGCCGTGGTGGCCAGCCGTTTGGACGCCATACCCGTAACACCCCTTCCCCGGCCCGCTGAGCCGAGCTCGTGCATGGCACACTACGCGACTGACCTGCGTCGATCAGGCGTCTATGACAAGCGTTCTGGCTGCGATGTCGTGCACGGCCTGCTTGCGTGACTGAAAAAGGATGAAAGCCAGGTCTATCCACCCCAGGCAGCAGGTGATGTACATCACCCACCGGACCAGCTCGCGAATCGCGGTCTGCCCGACGTCGGTCCTCCGCCCGCCGAGGTCGGCCACGCGCAGGTGGAAGAGGCGCTTGCCGAGCGTCTGCCCGTTCCAGAAGGAGGTCAGCAGCCAGTAGTACAGAAAGCCGATCACCGCCACCAGGAGGGTCTCCGCGCGGGGCGTTATCGTGACGAAGCCCTCGGAGCCCGTGACGGTGCTGATGGTCCGGTAGCTGAACGGCGAGGAGATGATGCTGATGATGACGAGGTCGAGGATGCCCGCGAACAGGCGGCGCCATCGTCCACCCAGCCGCATGTCCCCGGCCTGGGGGGACTCGCCGAAGGGCCCCCCGCCGTAACCGGGGCCGGGGCCGGGGGTGTAGCCGGGGCCGGGTTCCGGGCCGGGGCCGTGGTGAGGGCCGGGGCCGGGGCCTGGGTGGCCCGGCCCCGGCGGAGCGGGATCGGACCACGGGTCCGATCCCCGGTCATCCGGTGGTGGCGGTATTGATCCCATTTATGGGTGATTGCCGGAAGAGCGCCATCACAAAGCCAAAGGCGGTTGTGGGTTACCTCTGAGCCGCGGTCACAGGTTTCCCCTGAGGTCCTGCTCACGCTCGATCGCCTCGAAGAGCGCCTTGAAGTTGCCCTTGCCGAAGCCGAGCGAGCCGTGCCGCTCGATCAGCTCGAAGAACACGGTCGGACGGTCCTGCACCGGCTTGGTGAAGATCTGCAGCAGGTAGCCGTCCTCGTCCCGGTCGACCAGGATCCCGCGCTTCTTCAGCTCCTCGATCGGCGCACGGACCTCGCCGATGCGGGCGCGCAGTTCCGGGTCGTCGTAGTAGGAGGCGGGAGTGTCCAGGAAGGCGACCCCGGCCTCGCGCATGCGGTCGACGGTGCCGAGGATGTCGTTGGTGGCCAGCGCGATGTGCTGCACGCCGGGGCCGCCGTAGAACTCCAGGTACTCGTCGATCTGCGACTTCTTCTTGGAGATCGCCGGCTCGTTGAGCGGGAACTTCACCTTGCGGGTGCCGTCCGCGACCACCTTGGACATCAACGCCGAGTATTCGGTGGCGATGTCGTCGCCGATGAACTCCGCCATGTTGGTGAAGCCCATGACCCGCTTGTAGAACTCCACCCACTCGTCCATCTTGCCGAGTTCCACGTTGCCGACGCAGTGGTCGACGGCCTGGAACAGGCGGCCGTTCTTCACGTCGGGGGCCGCGACCAGGGGTTCCGCCGGGAGGTAGCCGGGCAGGTAGACACCGCTGTAGTTGGACCTGTCGACAAGGGTGTGCCGGGTCTCGCCGTAGGTGGCGATCGCCGCGACCACCACCTTGCCGTGCTCGTCCTCCAGCACCCGCGGCTCCGACAGCCCCCGTGCGCCCTGGGCGAGCGCGTGGGCGTAGGCCGTGTCCACGTCGGGGACCTCGATGGCGAGGTCGATCACGCCGTCACCGTGCTCGGCCACATGGCGGGCGACCTCGGTGCCGGGGCGCACCGCCCCGCGGAACTCGAACCTGGCGGCGCCCGAGGTGAGGACGTACGCCACCTCGTCGCGGCTGCCGTTCTCCGGGCCCCGATAGGCCACGAGCCGCATGCCGAACGCGCTGGAGTAGTAGTGGGCGGCCTGCTTGGCGTTGCCCACCGCGAAAACCACGGAGTCCATACCGTTCACCGGAAAGATATCGCTCATGCGAGTACTTTCTGATTTGCTGGTCTGTTTGTGCAACACTCACTTGAAACAGTGCACAACATGCACAATCGGTTGCCGATCATCGCGGAGCACCTGTACATCATGACGATCGATCAGCTCGACGCCCGTCTCATCGCCCTGCTCGCGGCGGAGCCCAGACTCGGGGTGCTGGAGTGCTCGCGGCGGCTCGGAGTGGCCAGGGGGACCGTGCAGGCACGCCTCGACCGGCTGGTCGCCCGGGGGGTGGTCACCGGGTTCGGCCCGGACATCGCCCCCGCGGCGCTCGGCTACGACGTGACCGCGTTCGTGACCCTGCAGATCCGCCAGGTCAGCGGGCACGACCCGGTCGCCGTGCAACTCGCGGCCATCCCCGAGGTGCTGGAGGTGCACACGATCACCGGTGGTGACGACATGCACTGCCGCGTGGTGGCGCGCAGCAATGCCGATCTGCAGCGGGTAATTGACCTGATCGTTGACGTCCGGGGCGTGGTCAGGACCTCGTCGGTGATCGCCTTGGACACCCCTGTGCCATACCGTGTTCTGCCTTTGGTGGCCGATGTCCCACGCAAGGGGAGGAGCTAGCCGTACCATGCCAAGCAGGGGCCAGACACCGTTATCCATCGTTTACCCTTAACGGTCCGCGCAACCGTGGGGGTCTGCGACGGATCCGATCGGGGGGTCACGCGTGCTAAAGGGCGGGACGGGCAGTCCCAGGAGGAAGCTCCTGCGGATCACACTCATCGTCTTCGGCGTCGGTGTCATCTCGGTGATCGGCCTGCTCGGGGTGGTGTGGGCGATGACCCCCATCCCGGACAGCACGCAGCCCAGAGCCACCGCGCAGGGCTCGGTGATCTTCTACCGCGACGGCAAGACCGTGCTGGCCAAGCAGGGTGTCAACCGCAAGAGCGTGACCCTGGACAAGGTTCCGCAGAGCCTGCGGAACGCGGTCATCGCCGCGGAGAACCGCTCGTTCTACAACGACCAGGGCATCTCCCTCAAGGGCACCTTCCGGGCCATGTGGTCCACGGTCACCGGGCAGCAGCTTCAGGGCGGCTCCACGATCACCCAGCAGATGGTCCGCAACTACTACAGCGGTCTCAGTCAGGAACGTTCCATAATCCGCAAGCTCAAGGAGATCATGATCTCCCTGAAGGTGGACCAGTCGAAGTCGAAGGACTGGGTGCTGGAGCAGTACCTCAACACGATCTACTTCGGCCGGGGCGCCGACGGGGTCCAGGCGGCGGCCGACGCCTACTTCCGCAAGGACGTGGGCAAGCTGACCCTCGCCGAGGGCGCCTACCTCGCCGCGGTGATCCAGCAGCCCTCCAGGTTCGCCGACCCGCAGGGCGCGGACCTCTACGCGGCCAGGGACCGCTGGAGGTCGGTGATCGACGGAATGGTGGCCATCGGGGCCGTCACCTCCACCGAGGCCGCCGAGGTGACCTTCCCCACCCTCAGAAAGCCCAAGGCGATCTTCGCGCCCAAGGGGCAGGAGGGCTACATGCTCGACCAGGTGGCGGCCGAGCTCAAAAGCAGGGGCTACACCGACGAGGTCATCAACCAGGGCGGGCTGAAGATCGTATCGACCTTCGACAAGAACCTGATGGCCGCCGCCGAGCGCGCCGTCACCTCGGTCCTGCCGGAGAACACCCCCAAGAAGGTCCGCACCGGGCTGGCCGCCGTCGATCCCGCGACCGGTGAGGTCCTCGCCTTCTACGGCGGCCGCGACTACGCCGCCAACAAGTTCGACAACTCGTTCTCGGCCAAGGTGCAGGCCGGATCGACCTTCAAGGCGTACACGCTGGCCGCGGCCCTGAACAACGGCTTCGGCCTGGACACCAGGGTCGACGGCAACTCGCCGCTGCGGATCGCCTCCGCCGACATCCCCAACTCGGGCGGCTACTCCTACGGCCAGGTCAACCTCGTCAAGGCGACCCAGAGCTCGGTGAACACCGCCTTCGTCGACCTCGCCCAGAAGGTCGGCCTGAACAAGGTGGTCAAGGTCGCCGAGGCCGCCGGAATCCCCGGCAAACAGCTCGACCCGCATCGGGCCGCGGCCACCCTCCCGCTCGGCGTGGCCTCGGTGAGCGCGGTGCAGAACGCCTCGGGCTTCGCCACCTTCGCCGCGGAGGGCGTCCACCACGAGGCCCATGTGATCCGCTCGGTCACCGACGCCGACGGAAGGGTGGTGAAGAGCTCCACTAAGGGGAAGCGCGCCTTCAGCGAGCAGGCCGCCATCGACGCCACCTACGCGCTGACCCAGGTCGTCGAGGCGGGCACCGGCTCGGGCGCCCGCCTGTACGACCGCCCCGTGGCGGGCAAGACCGGCACCACGGACGAGTCGGCGGCCGTGTGGTTCGCCGGGTTCACCCCGCAGCTGGCGACGGCGGTCGACATGTTCCGCGACGACAACAAGCCGGTGACCGTGAACGGCAGCGCCCAGTACGGCGGATCCTATCCCGCCCAGATCTGGCGCGCCTTCATGACCGAGGCGATGGACGGCAAGCCGGTCAAGGAGTTCAAGGAGCCGTCCAGCTACGGCTACTCCAACCCGTACGACGACTACGGCTCCGGCGGCCGGTACGACGACCAGGGTGGTGACCAGGGCATTGTCACCCCCAACCCCGACGAGCCGGGCACTTTCGGCCCCAGCCAGAGCACGAGTCCGGGGCCGGAGACCCCCGGCCCCGGCCAGACCTCGGCTCCGGGCGACGAGGGGCAGGGTGGCCCTCCCGGTAACGGCCCGGAGGGCCAGGACCGCGGAGGCGGCGACGGGCTCGTCGACGGCCTGGGCCGCCGTGTCGTCGCCCCCGCGGGGGGCGAGTGACCCTACGCCCCGCCCGCCAGCTCGGCTCGCAGGGCCATGGAGGTGATGACGGGCATCCGGCAGGTGAAGCCACGGCATACGTAGGCCGCGGGCGCGCCTCCCACCAGGCCCCGGCCGGCCAGGAGCGGGATCTCGCCGGAATCGGGCTCCCCGAGTGCCAGGACCAGGCCGGGCAGGGGTGACATCAGAGCGGCCCGGTGCAGGGCCGCCGTCGCCGGATCGCCGGCCGGCCCCACGACCGCGACCTCGATCGGGCCGGCCACCGCCGCCTGTGCCACCGCCAGGCCCCACCCGGCGAACCGGGCGTGCCTGTCGGCCAGGACGGTGACCGTGCCCAGGGCCGCCTCGGCCGCCGCCCTGTGCCGGGACGAGCCGGTCAGCGCCGCGTACGACAGCAGCGCCCCCGCGGCGGCGAACCGGCCGGAGGGGGTGGCGTTGTCCGTCGGGTCCTGCGGGCGCTGGAAGAGCCGCTCGGCGTCGTCGGCGGTGTCGTAGAACCCGCCGGAGCCATCGGAGAACCGCTCCAGAACGGTCTCCAGCAGCGACTCGGCCCGCCGGAACCAGCGGACCTCCCCGGTCACCCCGGAAAGGGTCAGCAGGCCCTCAGCGAGGTCGGCGTAGTCTTCCAGGACCCCCGCGTTGGTGCCGGCGCGGCCGTCGCGGGACGTGCGCAGCAGCCGGTCGCCGTCCAGGTGGAGGTCGTCGATCAGGGTGGCCGCCTCGCGTGCCGCCTCGACGAGGTCCGGCCGGTCGAACAGGGCGCCGGTCTCGGCGAGGGCGGCGATGGCCAGGCCGTTCCAGGCGGCCACCACCTTGTCGTCGCGCCCGGGCCGCACCCGGCGGGCCCGCGCGGCCAGCAGCGCGGAGCGCACCCGGGCGAACCGCTCGGGATCGGTGGGGTCGTAGGGGAGCTGGAGCACCGAGGTGCCGTGCTCGAACGTCCCCGTCACCTCGAACAGGTCGATCGCCCAGGCGCCGTCCTCCTCGCCGAGGACCTCGCGGAGCTCCCGGGGGGTCCAGGCGTAGAACTTGCCTTCCACGCCCTCGCTGTCGGCGTCCAGGGCGGAGGCGAAGCCCCCCTCGGGGGTGCGCATTTCGGCCAGCAGCCAGTCGGCGGTCTCCAGCGCCACCCGCCTGCCCAGGGCGGAGCCGCCTGAGCGCCACCAGTGCGTGTAGACCCGCAGGAGCAGGGCGTTGTCGTAGAGCATCTTCTCGAAGTGTGGCACCACCCAGTCCGCGTCCACGCTGTAGCGGGCGAACCCGCCGCCGAGCTGGTCGTAGATGCCACCCCTGGCCATGGCCTCCAGCGTCCGGTCGGCCATGGACGTCGCCGCGTTCGCGGTCGCCCGCGCATCCTCGCCGGTGGGGGTCGCGCCGTAGCGCAGCAGGAACTCCAGGGCCATCGACGGCGGGAACTTGGGCGCTCCGCCGAAGCCGCCACGGGCCGAGTCGAAGGACTCGGCCAGGCCCTGCACGGCCCGGGTGAGCGTGCTCTGCGTGGGCAGCGGCCCCGACGGCATCGCCGACTGCTCGTTCAGCGCCTCCACGATCTTCGAGCTCTGTTCGAGCACCGCCTCCCGGTCGCCGTTCCAGGCGTTCGACACCCCGGCCAGCAGCCGCTGGAACTGCTGCCTGGGAAAGTAGGTGCCGGTGTAGAAGGGGTGGCCCTCCGGGGTGGCGAAGACGGTCATCGGCCACCCGCCCTGGCCTGTCATGGCCTGGGTGGCCGTCATGTAGACCGCGTCGACGTCCGGACGCTCCTCGCGATCGACCTTCACGTTGACGAAGTGCTCGTTCATCAGCGCGGCCGTGCCGGGGTCCTCGAACGACTCGTGAGCCATTACGTGACACCAGTGACACGCCGAGTAGCCGACGCTGATCAGCAGGGGTACGTTCCGTCGCCGTGCCTCCGCGAAGGCCTCGTCCCCCCAGGCGAACCAGTCGACGGGATTGTCCGCGTGCTGCAGCAGGTAGGGGCTCGTCGCATCCTTCAAGCGGTTCATGAAGACCCTTCCGGTGTACGCGGTGCGTACTTCTCCTCGCGAGGTGCGCGGATATCGCGCGTCACGGTTCTTCTCACCCTAGACCGAGAGAGGGACACCGGCACTTGGCCGGACCCCGGTCGACGGCCACGGGCAGGGCGCCCGTCCCCGGCGCCGGAAGGTTCCGCCATGGTGACCGCCTACGGGTTCCGGGGCGGTGCTCTCGGGGACGACCGCGAACGCCCCGCCCGCGCGCCGATCGCTCCGGCGGTCCGGCAGGCTTGAGAAGATCCCCCGTCGCACGGTCGTGCGCCAGGGGGTGGCCCCAGCCACTTCCGTCGGGGTGTGCGGTCGTCTGCCCGGACGCCTCCCGCGACGGGGCTCGCGAGCCGCAGGCCGGGGGAAGGTGTGTTCATCGCGCTTCGGGCGTAGGCTCACTGGGCGTGGATCTCGACTTCGTCTGTGTGCACGCCGGAAGGGCGGCTTCCGAGCTGACCCGGCGTGATGTTGCCCGCGCGCTGCTCGCCGTGCCGTCCGGAGTGGCGCTGGTGGCGCTGCCCGATCTGAGGCGGGCGCTGCTGGCGGCGGGCAACCCGCTGTCGGTGCCGTTCTGGGACTCCGCGAAGGCGACCCTCAGCGCGATCGAGTCCGGTGGCGCGACCGTGGGGGACGTGCAGCGCTGGATGGAGTCCACGGGCACCGAGCCGCTCCTGCTCACCCGCAGCTTCTTCGTCTGGCCCGAGGAGGACGAGCGGGGACCGGTCGGCGAGGAGATGTTCAACCGGCTGGTCGCCTACCTGGAGGAGCGGGTCGCCGCGGGGGAGATCGACCCGGACGCGCTCGCGCGGGGTGACGAGCGGGCCAGGGAGGTCTACGCGGACTTCCAGGAGCGCTGGCTCACCGGCCCGCTGCCCGACGGGCGAGTCCCGGGAACCGCGGTCTCCGACGAGCAGGACGAGGAGCTGTTCGCCGCCTGGGACGAGGAGGAGGCGTTCGCCCTGGGCGAGCTGCGGCGCATCCTGGCCGAGCTGCCCGAGCCCGAGCGGCCTGTCAGGGAGCTGCGGGCCGCGGCCACCCGGTTGCGCGAGGTGCTGGCCGGCCCCGGCTATCCGGGAAACGTGCTGCGGGCCTGCGCCGGGTACGAGGGGGAGCCGCTGCCGGCCGACGACGAGGAGCTCTGGCTGACCGTCACGGCGGGTATCGCGGGGCCGATCTCCGACCTGCCGGAGGAGGAGGACCGGCTGGAGGTCTTCACCGACCTGGACGGGGAGCTCAGCCACGAGGACTCGGTGCTGGCCGCCCTGTGCGCGATCCACCACGCCGACTGGCTGGCCGTGGTCGCGGCCCTGGCCAGGCGCGGTCCCGGGGTACTGGCCTCGCCCGAGCGGATCGCCCGGCTCATCGCCGAGTCGGAGGACATCGACGTCGACATGGACGAGCCGGAGGATCTGGAAGCGGCCGAGACGCTCTTCAGCTCGGTCACCCCGCTCTGGGCGTGTCTCGGGATCGTCGACAGGACCGAGGTGCTCACCCCACTGGGCCGCTGGGGCCTGCCCAGGGCGCTGGAGCGAGCCTGGTCCTCGACGGACGCCCTCGGGGACTGAGGGCGAGGGCCGCGGTCCGGTCCTCGACGGACCGACGGCCGGGACGCGCGGAGCGGCCGGTCGGCGGGGTCCGGAGAACCGGGTGCCTGCCGTACGGTCGCCGAGGTCAGGCGTCCTCGTCCAGGAGGTCGAGGTAGCTCTCCGGCACCAGATCCCGGTATTCGGGGTGGCGCCGGATGTAGCGGGCGATGAACGGGCAGAGCGGCACGACCATCCGGTCGGAGGTGCGGCTCGCGTCGAGAGCCGCGGCGGCCAGCCGCCCGCCCAGGCCCCTGCCCTCGAACTCGGGGAGGATCTCGGTGTGCGTGAAAATGATCTTCCCGGACCGGAGCCGGTACGCGGCGAACCCGGCGACCCCGCCGTCCAGCAGGATCTCGAAGCGGGCGGCCTCGTGGTTGTCGGAGACCTTGATGTCGTCGGCCATGCTCGTCCTCGGGGTGTCGGCCCTGCCGGGCGGATTTTTCGCGCGTGTCAGGCCGTCACCGGCCGGGGATCAGGCGATGTGGATGATCGCCCCCGGTCGTCCCTCGATCGCCTCCGGCAGGCCGGGGACGTACGCGGGACGGGCTAGGGGGCGGTCGGTGTCGTGCTGCCGGCGGTGCTCTGCTGCTTCCTCAGCTCGGCCTCGGAGGGGACCTCGATCCTGGAGATCTGCCTCCTCATCGACTTGACGAGCAGGTAGAGGGCGACCCCCATCGCCGCCACGACGAGGAAGCCCACGAGGCCAGGATTGACGACGGACTCATCGAGGACGTTAGGTGTAATCACACGTCAAGTCTGCCACCGCCGCCTCCCGGTCGTGTCAGTGGCAGGCGTGCGAGACCGTGTCCGCGTGGATTCCGGTGAACAGGTCGTCCTCGGGAAGCTCGACGTCCACGAGCGCGCGGGCCAGGTGGTAGTCCTCGGTCGGCCAGATCTCACGCTGCAGGTCGCGCGGGCAGACGAACCAGAAGCCGTCCGGATCGACCTGGGTGGCGTGCGCGAGCAGCGCCTCGTCGCGGATCTCGAAGTAGTCGCCGCAGGGGACCCGGGTGGTCACCGGCCACTTCTGCGGGCGGTCCTCCCAGCGGGAGATCCAGTCGGCGTAGGGGGAGCCCATGCCGCGGGAGTTCATCGCCTCGTGCAGCGCCTCGAACCGGTCCTTGGTGAAACCCATGTGGTAGTAGAGCTTCAGGGGCTGCCAGGGCTCACCGGTGCCCGGGTAACGGTCGGGGTCGCCCGCCGCCTCGAACGCCTCCACCGAGACCCGGTTGGTCATGATGTGGTCGGGGTGCGGATAGCCGCCGTCGTCGTCGTAGGTGAGGATGACGTGCGGCCTGAACTCGCGGACGGCCGCCACCAGCGAGGCCGAGGCGACCTGAAGGGGCTGCAGGGCGAAGCAGCCCTCGGGTAGTGGTTCGCTCTCGTCCTCGGGCAGGCCGGAGTCGACGAACCCCATGAAGCGCTGCCGCACGCCGAGGATCTCGCGGGCGCGCTCCATCTCCAGGCGCCGCACCTCGCCGATGTTCTCCAGGATCTCCGGGCGCTCCATCTTGGGGTTCAGGATCGACCCGCGTTCGCCCCCGGTGAGCGTACAGACCAGCACGTCCACGCCCTCGGCCACGTAGCGCGCCATGGTGGCGGCGCCTTTGCTCGACTCGTCGTCGGGATGCGCGTGGACGGCCATCAGCCTGAGTGGTGCACTCACGGGCTCGGTGTCTCCTCTGTGTCGGTCGCGCTTCGGATCGTCGTCGGTCGCCTCGCGGACGGCCTAACCTGGCCGTATCCCCCGCTCCGCTCGACGTGGTGCCCCGCGCGCCCTCGGCTTACGTCACTCTGTAAAGAGGTTAGTTTCTCTTGGGCGGTCGCGAGGGCGAGGCCCCCGCAGGGGACAATTGTCTCGGATAACACCGAGGTAGTGCAGGGAGATTCCGTCATGGCCACCAGCGAAGCCGAGAAGGGCCGTCAGAACGGCCCGATCCTCGGCACCCCGGACGATTTTCCCGACCGTCCGGAGCGCAGGGGACGCTTCGTCGTGCACGTCGTGATCGCGATCCTCTGCGCCGTGTGCGCGGGGGGCTGGGGCTACGTGATGTGGGCGTCCAAGGGCAACACGGAAGTCATCGACCAGCTCATCGCGTTCGATGCCGGCCGCGGCGATTCTGCGCAGATCATGTTCGAGGTCTTCAAACCAACCGAGCGCGCGGCGCTCTGCCGCCTGCGGGCCACCGACGTCAGCCACGTCGAGGTCGGCAGCAAGGAGGTCAATATCCCGGCTGGTGAAGGGTATGTTCGGCTTACTGAACGGCTAGAGACCAGTGCTCAGGCCACTTCAGTTCATGTCCAGTACTGCTATCTCGTATAGTGAGACATTTGAGGAGGCGGACGAAGGCCTAACTTGTTAGCCTGTCGAGATTCGACCGTCCGCAACCCCCAAGCACGAAGCCCCCTAGAGGAAGCAAGGAGAACCCGTGGCCGACTCCCACAACGAGAGCGTCACCTGGCTCACTCAGGAGGCGTACGACCGCCTGAAGGCTGAGTTCGAGCATCTCTCGGGGCCCGGGCGCGTCGACATCGCCAAGAAGATCGAGGCGGCCCGCGAAGAGGGTGACCTGAAGGAGAACGGTGGCTACCACGCCGCCAAGGACGAGCAGGGCAAGATGGAGGCCCGCATCTTCCATCTCCGTCAGATCCTGGACAGCGCCAAGGTCGGTGAGGCACCCCGCACCGAAGGCGTGGTCGGCCCGGGAATGACCGTCACCGTCCGCTTCGAGGGCGACGACGAGGAGGTCGCCTTCCTGCTGGCCTCCCGCGAGGAGAGCGGTGCCCCGATCGACGTCTACTCGCCCAAGTCGCCTCTCGGCTCGGCGATCAACGGCAAGAAGATCGGTGAGAAGGCGACCTACACCATGCCGAACGGCCGTTCCAACACCGTCGAGATCCTTGAGGCCGTGCCGTACATCGGCAACTGACCTCCCCATACTCCGATGATCCGCCGGGACGGGTGTCCCGGCGGATTGCCATGTCTCGGAGGGTTTGTAGTCTTGCGGCCGTATTGCAGATAAGACGCTTTTTGGTGGGTTTGCGTGCATCGCCAGGCGGTGTACGGCACCCTCATAGAGCCGGCCCGGTGGGAGAAGGGGATATGTCGTGTTCGATCGGCGGCCACGTGTCTCCGACCTGATCCGGGAGGCCCGCCAGGACCTCGCCTACCGCCCCCGTCTCCGCTACAGCCGCCGCACCGCCCGTCTGATGAGGCAGGCGGTCCCGATCCTCGCCGTTCTGCTCGTCGGCGTGCTGGCCACCGGTCTGATGATCTACACGCAGATGCCGGAGGCCGATCCGGAGACGGTCACCATGCGCAGGTCCGTCGCCACCGTGCCGACCCAGGTGGCGAAGCCCGTCCAGCCCGCGCAGGCGCCCGCTCCGGTGGCGCCGCTGACCTCGATGCGGAAACCGCATCTCTTCGTCGTGGCGCCCAGGCCGCTCAGTTCGGCGGTGGTGGCCAAGGTCGCCCAGCTCTCCGGGGTGCGGGCGGTGGAGCGCGCCGACGCCGCGGAGGTGATCCTGGACGGCAAGCGGGTTCAGACGCTCGGGGTGAACCCCTCGACGTTCCGCGCCTACACCCCCAAGCCGACGGCGCGCTCCGACAGGCTCTGGCGGAACGTCTCGGCCGGGGAGGTCGCCGTCTCCTTCGTCCTGGGCAACGACGGGGGCATGCCGCTGGGCAAGACGTTCACCACCGCCGGGCAGAACCTGCGGGTCGGTGCCTACGCCACGATGGGCATGGGCGCCATCGACGCGGTGGTCTCCCGGCCGACCGCCCGCGCACTGGGCATCCCGGAGAACAACGCGCTCGTGGTGAGCGCCCCGAAGGCCGACTCCGCGAAGCTGCGCCGCGCGCTCCTGCGCGTACTGCCCAAGGGAGGGCAGGTCGCCGTGATCAACCCGGTGCTGACGGTCCCCCGGAGCACGAACTGGCCGGCCGGTTCCTTCATGACCACTCCCCAGGTCAGGACCGCGCTCACCGCCGCGATCAGCAAGCTCGGCCGCCCGTACGTGTGGGGCGCGGAAGGTCCGGACAGCTTCGACTGCTCGGGCCTGGTCCAGTGGGCGTACGCCCAGGCGGGGATCAAGGTGCCCCGGGTGACGCACCAGCAGTTCGTCTCGGGCCCGCAGATCCCGCTCGCCCAGGCCCAGCCGGGGGACCTGCTGTTCTGGCGGCACGACCCCACCAACCCCGGCTACGTCTCGCACGTGGCGATCTACTGGGGGGACGGCAAGATGCTGCACGCTCCCAGGACCGGCGACGTGGTCAAACTCGTCCCCGTCACCACCCGCAACTTCGCCGGGGCCGTGCGGGTCAGCCCGGCGGTCGCCGCCCGCGTCCGCTAGGCCCCGTCCCTTGGATCTTTCGCCTACTGCGTGCCGGTGAGCGGGAGGCCGGCGGCGAGCCGGACGAGGGCGGTGTCGAGGAGGTCGGGCAGGTTCTCCGAGGGGTTCGCGGCCCAGCGGGCGATGGAGGGGAGCATGGCTCCGATCACCGCGGCGGCGAAGGTCTCGACGGCGAGGTCGTGGGGATCGCGGCCGGTACGGGAGGCGATCTCCGTACATATCGCCGCATGCGTGCCGGCGGCGGACTGGAGCCGCCTGGCCCGCAGCGCGGGCACGGAGAGGATGAGCCGGGTCATGGCGGCGGCCCGCGAGAAGTCCTCGGCGCGGAGGCCCTCGAACACGGCCCGTACGGCCTGCCGGAACGCGTCGACGGGTGTCGCCTCCGGGCTGCTCTCGCGGAGCGCGGAGACGATCAGCGAGTCGTACCCGTCCTGGACGACCACGTCCTCCTTGGTGGGGAAGTAGCGGAAGAAGGTGCTCGGCGACACCTCCGCCGCCTCGGCGATCTGCTCGACGGTCGTGGCCTCGTATCCCCGCTCGGCGAACAGACGCAGCGCGTGCTCCTGAATCGCACGGCGGGTCTTCGCCTTCTTGCGCTCGCGCAGCCCTCCGGCGTGTTGGGGTGATCTCATTCGCCGATTCTCGCGTCTGCGCGGGCCGCCATGGACAGCGGCCGCGAACGTTGTAATCTAAATTACATGGAAAAAGATAAAACAATGGAGAAGCTGCGCGGCTGGTTCTCGGGAAGGCTGCCCCGGGAATGGTTCGAAGGCGAGCCTGAGATCGTGCTGGACCGCGAGGAGATCGCGGTGGTCGGCAGGCTCCGGGCTCCCGTGCTCGGCGACGACGTCTCGGAGGTGGAGCGTTCCGCCGCGCTGGAGGGCGGCATCCTGCGCTTCCGCGAGGAGACCAGGGAGCGGCGCGTGGAGATCGCGCTGGAGGCCGAGCAGCGATTCCGCAGGAAGGTCTCCTGGGGGGTCGCGGTCGGCGGCGAGACGGTGATGTTCACCACACTGTCGGTGCCCGTCATGACCAGGCTCAGGCAGTCGGAGCGCCGGGTGCTCGACACCCTGGTGGCCGCGGGGGTGGCCCGCAGCCGCAGTGACGCGCTCGCCTGGTGCGTACGTCTGGTGGGCGACCACACCGACACCTGGCTGGCGGATCTGAGGGACGCGCTACGGCACGTCGACCGTGTCCGGGCCGCCGGGCCCGACGTGAATTCCTGAGGCTGGGCAGCGGGAATGGCCGATAAATTGGTCTGAACCTGTCCGCTGATTGGTTTAGACCTTTCTCATTGGCCTATACCACTGCGGGAAAGGCTTTTTTAGGGCCGTTTTTTCTGGGTAGGGGTTTCAGAGCCCTGTGGCTCCTGCCAGGCCATACGCCTCCGGGGGTGCCGGGCCGGAAGCGCCTTGACATCTGATCGCGCGAATTCACTGGTCTACGCCAATTGGATTAAGCGCGGTTCCGTCGTTAATGATGTTTTGGCCCCGTGAAGCGTAAAGGAGCCCGAGCAGTGTCCCTTACCGTAGACGTGAACACCACCAGCCCGACCAGTCATGCGGAACTGGCCGAATGGGTCAGGGAGATCGCCGAGCTGACACAGCCGGACCGGATCGAATGGTGCGACGGCTCCGAGGCCGAATGGACGCGCCTGACGAACCTGCTGGTCGAGCGAGGGACCTTCACACGCCTGGCCAAGCGGCAGAACAGCTTCCACGCCGCCTCCGACCCCAGCGACGTCGCCCGGGTCGAGGACCGGACCTACATCTGCTCCGAGCGCGAGGAGGATGCCGGGCCGACCAACAACTGGATCGCCCCCGCCGAGATGCGCCGTACCTTCGGCGAGATCTTCAAAGGCAGCATGCGCGGCCGGACGATGTACGTCGTGCCGTTCTGCATGGGGCCGCTGGGTGGTGAGATCTCCCAGCTCGGTGTGGAGATCACCGACTCGCCGTACGTGGTCGTGTCGATGCGCGTCATGACCCGGATGGGCGAGGACGCGCTGCGCCTCATCGAGGAGCGCGGCGGCTACGTCAAGGCGGTCCACTCGGTCGGTGCCCCGCTCGAACCCGGTCAGGACGACGTGCCGTGGCCGTGCAACGCCTCCAAGTACATCAGCCACTTCCCGGAGACCCGCGAGATCTGGTCCTACGGCTCGGGGTACGGCGGCAACGCCCTGCTCGGCAAGAAGTGTTACGCACTGCGGATCGCCAGCACGATGGCCCGGGACGAGGGCTGGCTGGCCGAGCACATGCTCATCCTCAAGCTCACCCCGCCTTCAGGGGAGACGCGCTACGTCGCGGCGGCCTTCCCGAGCGCGTGCGGCAAGACGAACCTCGCCATGCTCCAGCCGACCATCCCGGGCTGGAAGGTCGAGACGATCGGCGACGACATCGCCTGGATGCGCTTCGGTGACGACGGAAAGCTGCGGGCCATCAACCCCGAGGCGGGCTTCTTCGGCGTCGCTCCCGGCACCGGCGAGTCCACCAACGCCAACGCGATCGAGACGCTCTGGGGCAACAGCATCTTCACGAACGTCGCCCTCACCGACGACGGCGACGTGTGGTGGGAGGGACTCACCGACCAGCCCCCGGCGCACCTGACCGACTGGAAGGGCCGCGACTGGACGCCGGAGTCCGGCGAGCCGGCCGCGCACCCCAACGCCCGCTTCACGGTCCCGGCCGCGCAGTGCCCGACGATCGCCCGTGAGTGGCAGGATCCCGCGGGCGTGCCGATCTCGGCGATCCTGTTCGGCGGGCGCCGTGCCAGCGCGGTCCCGCTGGTGACGGAGGCGCTGAGCTGGCAGCACGGTGTCTTCATCGGGGCCAACATCGCCTCGGAGAAGACCGCCGCCGCCGAGGGCAAGGTCGGCGAGCTGCGCCGCGACCCGTTCGCGATGCTGCCCTTCTGCGGCTACAACATGGGCGACTACTTCGCCCACTGGCTCAAGATCGGCCAGCGTGAGAACGCCGAGCTGCCGCGCGTCTACTACGTGAACTGGTTCCGCAAGAACGACGAGGGCAAGTTCATCTGGCCCGGTTTCGGGGAGAACTCCCGCGTGCTCAAGTGGATCGTCGACCGCCTCAACGGCCAGGCGGAGGCGGTGCGCACCCCCATCGGCCTGCTCCCCGCCGGGCTCGACACCGACGGCCTCGCGGTCTCCGAGGAGGACATGCGGACGCTGCTCAGCGTCGACGAGGAGATCTGGCGGCAGGAGGCGGCGCTCATGCCCGCCTTTTTCCAGACCTTCGGCGACCACCTGCCCCGTGAGCTCTGGGAAGAGCACGAGGCACTCGTCGCCCGCCTGGGCTGACACCGGCAAAGGGGTCGAAGACGGGGGAAACTTCTGACAGGCTTTGCGCGTCCAACCGGATACACGGGACATCACGCCTGCGATCCCTTTCCCCCGAGGAGGCGGACATGGGGTTCCCGCTGTTCGTCATCGCCTTCGCCGCGGCCCTGGCCATCGTCTCCACGGCCTTCACGCTTGGCCGTGAGCACCGCCGGGTCCGCTCGGCGGTGACCCGCCACCACGGCGGGCCACCGACCCCCTATGAGCTCGCCTACCTCTCCGGAGGCCCGCGCCGAGTGGTCAACACCGCGCTCGGCATGCTGGCCAAAGCCGGGGTGATCCGGGTCTCGCGAGGCGGTCAGGTCAGCCTGGTCGCCGGGGCCTCGCCCTCTTCCGACCCGATCGAGCACGCCGTCACGGCGGCGCTCGCCCAGTGTGGAGGCGTCGCCCCGGTGGGCGAGCTCCGCCACGCGGTGGCCGGTGGACAGGCCGTCAACGGCCTGCACTACCGGCTGCTGGGGCTGGGCCTGCTGGTGCCCGAGAACGCGCTCGACCATGCGCGGGGACTGCTGAACCGGCTCCTGGTCACCTCGATCGTCGCGCTGGTCCTCACGGTGGGCATCCTGGTCACGGGCGCCAGGGGGAGACTCGGCACCGCGGCGCTGCTGGTGGGACTGATCGCGGCGCTCTTCGGGTTCTCCGTCTACGCGCGGCACAAGCGGTTACTGCGCGACGTCCTGAGCCGCGCGGGCCACGACGTGCTCGCCTCCGCCCGCAGGATCCACGTCCGGGGCGCCCGCCCCGTCACACCTGGCCTGGCCTTCGCCGTCGGCATCCCCGTCGCCCTGTACGGGCTGGGGGAGCTCGACGAGCCGGGCCTTGTGGAGGAGCTCCAGCGCCAGAGCGTGAGTGGTTCCGGGAGCGGCTGCGCGGTCGGCGCCTGCGGTGGCGGTGGCGGCGGTGACTTCGGATCCGGGAGCTGGGGCGACTCCGGTGGCGGGTCGAGTGACGGTGGCGGTTGTGGTGGTGGGTCCGGTTGCGGTGGCGGGTGCGGCGGTGGCGGTTGCGGTGGGTGAACGTCCTCCGGTCGCCGCGGTGAGGACGGTCGCCGACGGGGTGCTCCCGGCGGTGGTCGAGCCGGGTGTGGGCATCGGCTGGCGGCCGGAGATCGACCTGACCGTGGAACGGCTGCCCGGGGTCGACTTCGTCGAGGTCGTCGCCGAGAACATCGACCCGGCCCGGCTCCCCGAGTCGCTGCGGGTGCTCCGCGCCCGGGGAGTGCCGGTGATCCCGCACGGCGTCGGGCTGGGCATCGGCGGTGCCGAGCATCCCGACCCCCGGCGGCTGGCGCGGCTGGCGGACTGCGCGCGCGCCCTGGAGGCGCCGCTGGTCAGTGAGCACCTGGCCTTCGTCAGGGCGGGCGGCATGGAGGCCGGCCACCTACTGCCGGTGCCGCGTACCAGGGCCGCGCTGGCCGTTGTCGCGGAGAACGTGCGGCGGGCGCAGGAGGCGCTTCCCGTCCCGCTGGCCCTGGAGAACGTCGCGGCCCTGTTCGGCTGGCCGGAGGACGAGATGACCGAGGCAGCCTTCCTCGGAGAGCTGGTGGAGATGACCGGCGTCGGGCTCCTGGTCGACGTGGCGAACCTCTATACGAACCAGGTCAACCTGGGTCTGTCGGCCACCGCCGCGCTGGACGGCCTGCCGCTGTCCGAACTCGCCTACGTCCATGTCGCCGGGGGTCACTCCCGCGGGGGGCTGTGGCACGACACCCACACCGCCCACGTCCCCGAGGAGGTGCTGGACATTCTCTCGGAGCTGTGCGCCAGGGTCGATCCGCCGGGGGTGCTGCTCGAATGGGACGACGACTACCCCAGCGACGGCGCGCTGGAGCGGGAGCTGGGCCGGATCCGCGGCGCGATGTCCGGTGTCTGAGGACGCGGCCAGGGAGGCACTGGCCGGGGCACAGGCGGCGCTGATGGCCGCCCTGGTGGCGGGGGAGGAGGCGCCGCCGGGGTTCGACAGGGAGCGACTGCTGATCCAGGAGTCGAGCCTGATCTCCAAGCGGCGCAGAACGGTGGCCCGTCTCCGGCCCGACCTGGCCGTGCTGCTCGGCGACGGCTTCGCCGCGGAGTTCGACGCGTACGCGCGAGGCCGCCCCAGGCCGCCGGGCGGCTCGCACGCCGACGCCCGTGACTTCGCCGACCGGCTGCGCGCGGCGGGGCGGCTGCCGGAGGAGTCCATCGCCGTCGAGCCGACCCCCGGGCCCCGCCGATGGTCGCCCTTTGCCAGGCGCCGTTAGAAACTTGTGGCCTCCCCTGTTCGTCCCTGTTCGTCCCCTGGGTAGTGGACCTCGGGAAGGGACGTCATCCCGGAGGTCGGCATGCACATCACCAAGATCATTATCACCGTGCTCGTCGTGCTCCTTCTGGTCGCCGGGCTGATCGCGCTGCGCCTGGCCGTGCACTCCTCGCGTGCGCGCCGGTCAGCCGGCGCCAGGGGCCGGAAGGCCGGAACGACGGCTGCCGAGGGCGCCAAGAGCACCGAGGACTCTGTGCGGCGGAGGCGCCGTCGGTTAGGTTGAGCCGGTACCTGATCGAGTGCCTGTGCCGGGAGTGACCGTGGGGAATTTCGCCGATCACGCGACCTGGCCGCTGCGCCCCGAGGACGAGGGGACGCATCCGGCCGGTGCCGAGCCGCTGTGGAGCGAGTCGGTCTACCTCGACTTCACGGCCGAGGACGGCTCGCTCGCCGGTTACGTCCGGCTGGGCCTGTATCCCAACTGGAACCGCGCCTGGTACTGGGCGTGCCTGGTCGGCGCCGGCAGGCCCACGGTGCTGCTGGTCGATCACCATGTCCCGCTCCCCGGTCCCGACCTCGCGGTGCGGGGCGAGGACTTCCAGGCCACCCACGACGTGACGCTCCCCATGCGGTCCCTGCGGGTGAGCCTCGAGGCCGGGGCGGCCGCCGTCCTTTCCGACCCCGCCCTGGCGTACCGGGACCTGGACGGCGCCGCCACGACCCCGCTGGCGTTCGACCTGGAGTGGCGGAGCGCCGGTGAGGCCTACCCCTACGGTTTCGTCCCGCGCTACGAGGTCCCCTGCGAGGTCGCGGGGACCATCCGGGTCGGTGGCGAGGAGATCGCCTTCTCCGGCCATGGTGAGCGCGATCACAGCTGGGGAGAGCGTGACTGGTGGCAGCTGTCGTGGCTGTGGAGCTCGGGCCGGCTCGACGACGGCACGTTCTTCCACGGCATGCGGGCGAACGTCGGTTTCGAGATGCCCTGGCCCTGCTTCACGGTTCCGCCGGGCGGGGCGCTGGAGCACCGTGAGGGCTTCACCGCGGCGAGCGAGTTCGGGGAGGACGGATTCCCGTCCGGGGCGCGGCTGGAGGTGCCGGGGATGCCGATGACCGTCGTCCCGCTCGCCTTCGCCCCGGTCGCCATGACGTCGCCGGACGGGGCGATCGCCCGCTTCCCGCGTGCCCTGTGCCGGTTCGAGGCCTCCGACGGGCGCCTGGGGTACGGATGGACCGAATGGCACCAGCCACCCGGCTGGCGGGGACATGGATGGCGTTGATCACGTTTTGATGGCCTGAGCCGGGGATACCCTCTCTGAGGTGGGGGGAGTGCGTTGTCTTG
Organism: Streptosporangium sp. NPDC006013; assembly: GCF_040614275.1. Taxonomy (NCBI): domain Bacteria; kingdom Bacillati; phylum Actinomycetota; class Actinomycetes; order Streptosporangiales; family Streptosporangiaceae; genus Streptosporangium; species Streptosporangium sp. NPDC006013. The sequence goes on along the minus strand of NZ_JBEXUE010000087.1, from coordinate 2,969 downwards.
ATGGTTCTTATCTGACCGTTACGCCGGTGGCGTGCCGGGACAGTGTCGGCATGCCGTACGAGATAACGCTCGAACTCCATCGCGACGGCGCGCTGTACGGGACGGTGGGCGAGCGCTGCGGCTGGATTCTCACCCGCCTGGCGCGCGGGGTCGCCGAGGCCCGGGCCGGCCACGAGGCGCGGTGGCCCGATCCCGACGACCGCTTCCCCGGCGACGCGGAACTGTTCGCCTTTCGTTACCGGGCCAGGAACGGTGTCGTCGGCGGGGGCGAACTCCGCTGCCAACTGCGCACCATTCCGATCTGGGTTCCCGGACGGCGAGGACCGGCCGGGGCATGGCGGCTCACCAGGAGAGCGTTCCTGGAGGCGTGGGGCGGCGGCGGAGTGGGTATGCGCGCCGTGCTCACCTCGGCTGAGCTGGGGGTTTTCGTGGAAGAAATCATCACAGAGGCCGAAGAATGCCTAGGACCATACAAGCCGGGCAAGTCGGCCAGATCCCTCTAGAGGGGGCGGAGGGGTCCGCGGGACGGCGATAATTGCCTGTCAGCGCCCATTCATGGCGGGTGCTGAGGGAGGGGCTCCAATGGGCGTGCGCGATCTCGTCTATCGACTCTACGAGCGCCGGCTCGAAGCGAAGCTGTCCCGTCAGCGGGAGATGTTTCCCCGGCACGTCGGCGTGATCGTTGACGGTAACCGCCGCTGGGCACGCTCGATGGGCATCGACGACGTGAGCCGCGGGCATCGCAAGGGCGCGGACAAGATCTCGGAGCTGCTCGGCTGGTGCCGCGAGGCCGGTGTCGAGGTCGTCACCGTGTGGCTGCTCTCCAGCGAGAACATCAACCGGTCCAAGGACGAGCTGGACCTCCTGATGAAGATCATCGAGGACGTGGTCCAGGAACTCGTGGCCGACGGCTGGCACATCAAGCCCATGGGTGCGCTAGATCTTTTGCCGGATCACACGGCTCGTGTGCTTAAAGATGCAAAAGAAGCGACATCACATCGTCCCGGGTTGATTGTGAACGTTGCCGTTGGGTATGGAGGAAGGCGTGAGATCGCTGATGCGGTGCGCTCCCTTCTCCAGGAGCACGCGAGCAAGGGCGCGAGCATCGAGGACCTTGTCGAGGTCCTCGATGTGGAGCACATCGCGAAGCATCTCTACACGCGCGGCCAGCCCGACCCGGATCTGGTCATCCGTACTTCGGGGGAGCAGCGGCTCTCCGGCTTCCTGCTCTGGCAGAGCGCCCACTCCGAGTTCTACTTCTGCGAGGCCTACTGGCCTGACTTCCGCAGGGTCGACTTCTTGCGGGCCCTCCGCTCGTACGCCGCGCGACACCGTAGGTACGGTTCCTGAAACACCACATGAACGACCCCTTTCGGTCAGTCTTAAGCAGTTGGAAGTAGGGCATTCAGGACGTACCGTAAGAAGTAGGAGAGCACGACTCACCTACGCCGGAGAGGGCCCGCCTTTGCGTCACGATTCGCTGAGGAGGGCCGGTCACCGGTTCCTGCTCGGCATTCTCGTGAGCGGGTCCGAGGCCGGTCCGCATCCCAGCTCATGGCAGGGCGCCGTCTTTGGCGCCCGGGGGAGAACGCGTGGCAAACCCTTCGTCCTCACCCACGTCGCCGGCAGTCAAGCGGCGCACGTACGTCCTGGACACCTCGGTGCTCCTGGCGGATCCAACGGCGATGAGCCGTTTCGCCGAGCATGAGGTGGTCATCCCGATCGTCGTCATCACCGAGTTGGAGGGCAAACGCCATCATCCAGAGCTCGGATACTTCGCGCGCAAGGCGCTGAGGTACCTCGACGACCTGAGGGTGACGCACGGACGGCTGGACGAGCCCATGCCGATCGGCGAGGGCACCATCCGGGTCGAGCTCAACCACAGTGACCCGTCCATCCTGCCCGTCGGGTTCCGGCTCGGCGACAACGACACCCGCATCCTGACCGTGGCCCGTACCCTCGCCGCCGAGGGACACGATGTGGTGCTGGTCTCCAAGGACCTGCCGATGCGGGTGAAGGCCGCCTCCATCGGTCTCGCCGCGGACGAGTACCGCGCCGAACTCGTGGTCGAGTCCGGCTGGACAGGCATGGCGGAGCTCCAGGTGACCTCCGAGGACGTCGAGGTGCTCTTCGAGCACGGCACCGCCGACCTGGAGGAGGCTCGGGACCTGCCCACCCACACCGGCCTGCGGCTGCTGTCGAGCAGGGGGTCGGCACTGGGCAGGGTGCTGCCCGACAAGTCGGTGCGGCTGGTGCGCGGCGACCGCGAGGTGTTCGGCCTGCACGGCCGCTCCGCCGAGCAGCGGATCGCGCTCGACCTGCTGATGGACCCCGAGGTCGGCATCGTCTCGATGGGCGGCCGGGCGGGCACCGGAAAGTCCGCGCTCGCCCTCTGCGCGGGCCTGGAGGCGGTGCTGGAGCGCCGCCAGCACCGCAAGGTCATCGTCTTCCGCCCGCTGTACGCCGTGGGCGGCCAGGAGCTGGGCTACCTGCCGGGTTCCGAGAACGAGAAGATGAGCCCGTGGGCCCAGGCCGTCTACGACACCCTGGGCGCGGTCACCACGCCCGAGGTGATCGACGAGGTGATGGACCGGGGCATGCTGGAGGTGCTTCCGCTCACCCACATCCGCGGCCGTTCCCTGCACGACGCCTTCGTCATCGTGGACGAGGCGCAGTCGCTGGAGCGCGGAGTGCTGCTCACCGTGCTGAGCCGGATCGGCGCCAACTCCCGGGTCGTCCTCACCCATGACATCGCCCAGCGCGACAACCTGCGGGTGGGCCGGCACGACGGCGTTGTGGCGGTGGTGGAGAAGCTCAAGGGGCACCCGCTGTTCGCGCACGTCACGCTGACCCGCTCGGAGCGCTCGCCGATCGCGGCGCTGGTCACCGAGATGCTGGAGGACATCACGATGTGACGGGTGTCCTGGACCTCCAGGCATGATCGCGCGAAGCGCGGTCGCGGGTGTCGT
>NZ_JBEXUE010000086.1:0-27327 GCF_040614275.1 Streptosporangium sp. NPDC006013 | reverse complement strand
CTTCGCCGCGTGACGTCGTTGACGATGGCCGGCCTGGTCAGGGATGGTGGCCGACCGCCGCGTGGTGTCCTGTGAAGATCATCGGCGGCCGGGGCGAGATCAGAGGTCGCGGACCCAGATCTCGTCGACGATGTCGCCGTGCTGCTCCTTCTCGACGAGCTCGAAGCCCGCCGTCCGGTAGATGCGCCTGGCGCCCAGCAGCACGTCCCTGGTCCACAGCCTCATCCGCCGGTAGCCCGCGGCCCTGGCGAAACGCACACACTCCGCCACGAGCAGGCTGCCGATGCCCATGCCCCGCGCGGACGGCTCGACCAGCAGCAACCGCAACTGGGCCGTCTCGTCGTCCTTGCGCACGCAGAAGACGCAGCCGGCCCGCTCGCCGTCCACCTCGGCGATCCAGCCCGCCTCGCGCGCCGGGTCGTGGTGGTCCACGTAGTCGGCCGCGACCCTGGCCACCAGCGCCTCGAAGTCCATGCCCCAGCCCTGCTCGGAGCTGTAGAGCGTGCCGTGCCGGTGGATCACCCAGCCGAGGTCGCCCGGACGCAGCGGGCGCAGGACGTAAGGAGAGCCTGTCCTCGGCTCCGCGCCGAGGATCTCCTCGATGGTCGCCATGCTCGCGACCAGCCGCCCGCGGTCCTCGTCGGTCACCCCGGCCAGCAGTTCGCGCACCTCTTCGGCCGCGCGCCCGTCGAAGAGCGCGAACCTGGTCCGGCCCTCGTCGGTCAGCTCGACCACCTGCCGCCGCGCGTCGGTGGCGGACCGCTCCCGGACGACCAGTCCGTCGCCCTCGAATCCGGCGAGCATCCGGCTGAGGTATCCGGCGTCGAGCCCGAGCAGCCGCCGCAGGTCGCCGGTCTCCATGCGGTCCGCCCGGTCCAGCTCGAACAGCACCCTCATCTCGGTGAGCGAGTAGGGAGTGTCCAGGATGCCCTGGTGGAGCACGCCGATGAGCCGGGTGTAGAAGCGGTTGAAGGCCCGGACCTCCGCCACGTGTCTCTCCATGGTTGACAGCATCAACGAATTCATTGACCAGGTCAACGAAATGGTGAGAGATCTTTGCGGGTGGGTAACTGTGAGATCGCCGGCTAACTGCGCTAACTTCGCATTTTGTCTTGGAACGGACGATGAGCTGGGGCGGCGCGTGCCGTGCCCATGGCGGGAGCATGATGGCTGAGGTCGCGTACATCGGTGGGTACACCCCGGACACCGAAGGGTCCGGGCCGGGGATCACCCTGGTGGAGCTGGGAAGCCTCGCCCGGCTCGGCGAGACGCCCGCCTCCGGGCCGTCGTTCCTCGCCGTTCACCCCGTCCTCCCGGTCCTGTACGCGGTGGGGGAGGGCGAGCGCGGCACGGTCGGCGTCTTCGCCCGCGCCGGCGACGGCACGCTGAGCCCGCTCGCGCAGCGGCCCAGCGAGGGGTCGGCCCCCTGCCACCTGGCGGTGGACCCCACCGGCACGCGCCTGGCGGTGGCCAACTACGGCGACGGCACCCTCAGCGTGCACGGCATCGACGGATCCGGCCTGCTGACCGACACGTGGATCTTCCCTTACCGCGAGGGTGCCCACGCCCACCAGGCGGTCTTCGGCCCCGACGACGTGCTGTACGTGAGCGACCTGGGGGCCGACGAGATCCGTCGCTACCTGGTCGGCGACGAGGTGGTCCCGCACCCGGAAGGACCGGTCAGGCTCGCCCCCGGCATGGGCCCCCGGCACATGGCCATGGCGGGCGGCCACTGGTACGTGGCGGGAGAGCTGGACGGCACCGTGCGCGCCTACGACGCCGAATGGCGCGAGATCCACGTCGCCCCGGCCAGCGGGAGCGGGGGGCGGAACCAGCCCTCACACCTGGAGGTCCGCGGCAGGCTCGTCTACGTCGCCAACCGGGGTCCCGACACGATCTCGGTCTTCGCCGGCCCCGAGTTGGAGCCGGTCGCGGAGGTCGCCTGCGGCGGCGCCTGGCCGAGGCACTTCGCCATCGCCGACGGCCGCATGTACGTGGCCAACCAGCATTCGGACACCGTCGCCGTGCTCCCGCTGAAGGACGGCGTCCCGCGGCCCGCGGGGGAGGTCTTCGCCGTCGGCACCCCGTCCTGCGTGCTGCCGCTGCCCTGAGCCGCCGGTGAGAAGGGGGTCGGTGGTTCCGGGTGGGTATGACCCATGAGGTGGCCGGGGATTCCCGCAGGTGACGTGCGCGACCTGTTCGGCACCGGACCTCGGGTCCGGTGGAGACGCTCATGTGTCGCTTCTCCGTCGATCGGGGGAGGCGACATATGAGGACTAGTTCTATTTGGTCTAGACCACTGGCGCATCTGACGGCAGAATGCGTTTCGTCGGTGGCGGAAATCCGTCGCCGATCGGCCCATGCCCTTTAGTCTGATCATCTTGGCTCGGACTCATAACCGGAGGATGTCATGCGTATCGGAGTGCTCACCGGGGGCGGCGACTGCCCCGGCCTGAACGCCGTTATCCGCGCTGTCGTGCGTAAGGGAGTGGGCGTCCACGGGCATGAGTTCGTCGGGTTCCGTGACGGCTGGCGGGGTCCCCTCGAGGGCGACACCATGCCGTTGGACATCGAGGCCGTACGCGGCATCCTGCCGCGCGGCGGGACGATCCTGGGCTCGTCGCGGACCAACCCGATCAAGATCGACGGCGGCGTTGAGAAGATCAAGGAGAACCTCGCGAAGGGCGGGGTAGACGCGCTGATCGCGATCGGCGGCGAGGACACCCTCGGTGTGGCCAAGCAGCTCTTCGACAAGGGGGTGAAGGTCGTCGGCGTGCCCAAGACGATCGACAACGACCTCAACGCCACCGACTACACCTTCGGCTTCGACACGGCGGTCAACATCGCCGTCGAGGCGATCGACCGCCTGCACACCACCGCCGAGTCCCACCACCGCGCGCTGATCTGCGAGGTCATGGGCCGCCACGCGGGCTGGATCGCCCTGCACGCCGGCATGGCGGGCGGTGCCAACGTCATCCTCATCCCGGAGAAGCCCTTCGACATCGACCAGGTCTGCGCCTACGTCGAGTCCCGCTTCAAGACGAAGTACGCGCCGATAATCGTGGTCGCGGAGGGCGCGCACCCGGTCGAGGGCCAGATGACGCTGCAGGCGGGCGAACTCGACGCCTTCGGCCACGTGAGGCTCGGCGGCATCGGCGAGAATCTCGCCAGCGAGATCGAGAAGCGCACCGGCAAGGAGGCCCGCACCACGGTGCTCGGCCATATCCAGCGCGGCGGCACCCCCACGGCCTTCGACCGGGTGCTGGCCACCAGGTTCGGCCTGCAGGCCATCGACGCGGTGCAGGACGGCGACTTCGGCAAGATGGTCGCCCTCCAGGGCACCGAGATCGTGCGGGTGGGTCTCGACGAGGCCACCAAGGAGCTGAAGACCGTGCCGGCCAGCCGCTACGAGGAGGCCGAGGTCTTCTTCGGCTGAGACGTCACCGCGGTCCCTCGCGGAGAGTAGCCGTTTGCAAGCGTTCTGCAAGCGCCCGATCCTAGCCTCCTGACTGGGCGGCCGGCCGCCTGCGATTCCCCTCCATGTACGGCTTGCGCCCTGAACAAGCGGCCCAGCGGGCGCAGGCCGTACATCATCGCTCTTGGGAGTCGAACAAAGACGGGCCCTTCGGCGCCTGAGCGGCGGGCGGGGTGACCGGCTCGTGCAGCCGGGCCTCGGCGCGGCGGTTCTCCAGCCTGGCCAGCAGGGTGGCGTCGTGGTCCAGCTCCGGCTGCGACGGCGACAGGATGACGGTGAGCAGCAGGCCGAGGGTGAGCAGGCCCAGCACGGTCAGCGTGGGCAGCATGAAGTCGATGCCCTTGGCCCCTCCGAGCGGCGCGGGTGAGAGCCGGGGGTGCACCTCGAGTGCGAACATGCCGGTGTAGTGCATGCCGCAGACCGCCAGGGCCATGATCATCGCGGCGCCGCCGGTGGCCGGCACGCCGCTGATCCGCAGGCTGAACCAGAGCGCCACGATGGACGCGGCGATCGCGATCGCGACCGAGATCCCGACCAGCACCGGATCGTAGGAGAGGTGGGCCGGCATTCTCATCGCGAACATGCCGATGTAGTGCATGCCCGCCACGCCGAGACCGGTGAGCACGCCGCCGGAGACCAGCGGCACGAACCGCTCGCCCTGGTAGGAGACCAGGAACAGGCCCGCGCCCACGACGACGACGGCCAGGGCCGCCGAGCCGATCGTCAGCGGCACGTCGTAGCGGATCTGGCCGCCGCCGACGGAGAAGCCCATCATGGCGACGAAGTGCATGACCCAGATGCCGGTGCCGCCGATGGACAGTGCCCCGCCCGCCAGCCAGCGGACCCGTGCCGCCCCCGCCGCCTCGCGGGCTCTGGCGGTGAGCAGGAGGCCGAGCATGCATCCGACGCTCGACATGACATAGGCCAGCACGGGGGTGAGCAGGCCGTAAGAAAAGTGATCTACGTGGGACATGTTCCAGTTTTTCGTGAGAGAGAAATCGGTGGATTATTGCAGCACGCCGCTTTCTTGTTGAGAGGTAGGGCTGGCGTGTGACGGGAATCGAGGGGCCGTTCTGGCGGGCGGTCGCGGTGTTCCGCGTCGCATCCCTTGGGTACGCGGCGGTTCTGCTCATCCGTGCCGGGGGGTACGCCCACCCGGCGATCGGCTGGCTGGTGATCGGCGTCATGGCGCTGTGGACCGCGGGGACGATCTTCGCCTACTCCGTCGAGGAACTCCGCGGCCGGCCGCTGCTCGCCGCCGACATGCTCGTGACCGTGGGCTGCCTGCTCGCCACCCCGGCGGTGCAGGGCGCCTACCAGGAGGGCAGCCTGCCGATCACCGGCACCTGGATGGGCGGCGCGGTGCTCGCCTGGGGCGTGTACGGCGGGCGGCGGCTGGGGGCCGTGGCCGCGTTGATCGTCTCGCTGGCCGACCTGTGGCTGCACGGTGTCCCCGGAGGCGGCTTCGAGATGCTGCCGATCAACGGCACCGTCCTGCTCTTCCTCGCCGGGACCGTCGTCGGGCACGTCGCCCGGCTGGCCAAGAAGGCCGAGGAGCGCATGGAGCAGGCGATCGAACTGGAGGTCGCGGGGCGGGAGCGGGAGCGGCTCGCCCGGGGAATCCACGACTCGGTGCTCCAGGTGCTCGCGCTGGTTCAGCGGCGCGGGCAGGAGATCGGCGGCGAGGCGGCCGAACTGGGCAGGCTCGCGGGCGAGCAGGAGGCCGCCCTGCGCGAGTTGGTCAGGCTCAGGCCCGAGGCACCCGCCGCGGGCACCGCGGACCTGTGCGCCCTGTTGCACAGGTACGGCTCGGCCACGGTCACCGTCTCGGCCCCGGCGACCCCGTTGATCCTGCCCGCGGCCACCGCGGCGGAGATGGCCGCCGCGGTCGGGGCCGCCCTGGACAACGTCGCCCGCCACTGCGGGGCGCGGGCGCCCGCGTGGGTCTTCGCCGAGAGTGATGACGGGCTGGTCACCGTGACCGTCAGGGACGAGGGACCGGGTATGGCACCCGGACGCCTGGAGGAGGCCGCCGCCGACGGGCGGCTCGGCGTCGCGCAGTCCATCCGGGGCCGTGTCGCGGACCTTGGCGGCACGGTCAGTGTGATCTCCGCTCCCGGCCGGGGCACCGAGATCGAGATGTCGGTGCCGACCGGCTAGACCGCCTCTCGCGGCCGCCACGGTGGGCGGGTCGGGCTGTCCGGGCGCTGTGCAGCAGGACGGGCACCTCCGGAGGAACGGGCCTAAGGTAGGCCAATGCGCGTGATGGTGGTGGACGACCACCCGATGTGGAGGGACGGGGTGGCCAGGGACCTGGCCGAGGCCGGATACGAGGTGGTGGCCGCGGTCGGGGAGGGGCGGCAGGCGGTCCGGGTGGCCGCGGCGGTCCGGCCCGAGCTGGTGGTGCTGGACCTGCGACTGCCCGACCTGCCGGGGGTCGAGGTGGCCAGGAGGCTGGCCACCTCGGAGCCGCCGCCCAGGGTGCTGGTGCTGTCGGCCAGCGGCGAGCAGGAGGACGTGCTGGAGGCCATCAAGGCGGGAGCCTCCGGGTATCTCCTGAAATCCGCGAGCAAGGAGGAGTTCCTCGACGCGGTCCGGCGCACCGCGGGGGGCGACGCGGTTTTCACCCCCGGGCTGGCCGGGCTCGTGCTGGGGGAGTATCGGAGGCTGGCGGCCAGACCCGCGCCCGAGGCGACGCCCCGCCTGACCGAGCGGGAGACCGAGGTGCTCCGCCTGGTCGCCAAGGGGTTGTCCTACAGGCAGATCGCCGAGCGTCTCGTGCTCTCCCACCGGACCGTGCAGAACCACGTCCAGAACACGCTGAACAAGCTCCAGCTCCACAATCGGGTAGAACTGGCCCGCTACGCCATCGAGCAGGGCCTCGACGAGTCGTAGTCCCGACTAAAGTAACAAGGTCGAGAGGTTGTCTTTGCGCGAACGCGCGAGAGACTTGACGAAGCCCTACCGCGAAGCCCCGCATATCCCCTCGAAGCTCCACCGGAGGTTGCACCATGACCATGTCCGCCTTGGGCGAGCCCTGCGTTCTGCTCAAACTGGGCGAGGTCGTCCTCAAGGGCAACAACCGTGAGCTCTTCGAGCGGAGGTTGCAGGCCAACATCAAGGCCGCGCTGAAGGATGTCGGCGTCAAGGTCGACGTCCGGCAGCGACACGGCGTCATCGCGCTCTTCCTACCGGACGGCACCGAGGTCGAGGTCGCGGACACGGTCGCCGAGCGTGTCTCGTACGTCCCCGGGCTGGTCTGGATCCACCGTGCCTGGCGGGTGGCCAAGGATCCCTCGGCGATCACCAAGGCCGCCATCGAGCTGCTGGCCGACCGCGACGACGTCAGGCGCGGCGTCTCCTTCGCGGTCCGCTCCCGCCGCCGCGACAAGCGCTTCCCGCTCACCTCGATGCAGCTGGACCGCTCGGTCGGCGGCGAGCTCAACGACATCTACGGACTGCCGGTCGACCTGAAGCGTCCCGAACTGGTGGTCTCCATCGAGGTCGACCGCGACGAGGCGTTCGTCTTCACCGGCGGGCTGCCGGGCCAGGGCGGGCTGCCGGTCGGCACCAGCGGCCGGGGCCTGGTCCTGATGTCCGGTGGCATCGACTCCCCGGTGGCCGCCTACCGGATGATGCGCCGTGGCCTGCGCGTCGACTTCCTGCACTTCTCCGGCATCCCGTTTACCACCTCCGAGTCCATCTACAAGGCGTACGCGCTGGTCAGGGCACTCGACAGGTTCCAGGGCGGGTCCCGGCTGTGGGTCGTCCCCTTCGGCAAGGCCCAGCAGTCCATCAAGGCCTCCGGTCAGGACCGCCTGGCGGTGATCACCCAGCGCCGTCTGATGCTGAAGACCGGCGAGGAGGTCGCCCGCCGCCTGCGCGCCGGTGCCCTGGTCACCGGCGACTCCCTGGGCCAGGTCTCCTCGCAGACCCTGCAGAACATCACCGCCCAGGACGACGCGGTCGACATGCCGATCCTGCGTCCGCTCATCGGCCTCGACAAGACCGAGATCATGGCCGAGGCCCGCCGCATCGGAACCCTGGCGATCTCCGAACTGCCGGACGAGGACTGCTGCTCGCTGCTGGCCCCCCGCCGCGCCGAGACCGCCGCGAAGGTCGCCGACCTGAAGAAGATCGAGCGTCGTCTGGACGCCGAGGAGCTCGCCGTCCAGCTCGCCGGATCCCTGCAGGAGTACCGGCTCGACGCCTGAGATCGGATCACCCGGCCCCGGGGGCGTACCCGGGACCGGGGCCGTGGCGAGCGGATGGGTCAGGCGGGGGCCAGGGCGTCGACGGCCGCGACCTTGCCCAGCAGCGGCGGGAACCGCTCCATCACCCGGGCCAGCTCGCCCAGGTCGCCGTCGACCAGTGCCTGGGGGCCGTCGCAGAGGGCCTGGTCGGGGCGCGGGTGGACATCGATGATCACGCCGTCGGCGCCGGCCGCGATGGCGGCGCGGGTGAGCGGCAGGACCAGGTCGCGATGGCCACCGGAGTGGGACGGGTCGACGATGACCGGCAGGTGCGACAGCCGCTGGGCGAGCGGCACCGCGGAGACGTCCAGGGTGTTGCGGGTGGCGGTCTCGAAGGTGCGGATGCCGCGCTCGCACAGCACGATGTCGAGGTTGCCGCGCTGGGCGATGTACTCGGCGGCCATCAGCCACTCCTCGATGGTGGCGCTCATCCCGCGCTTGAGCATCACCGGCTTGCCGGCGGCGCCGACGGCCTGGAGCAGCGCGAAGTTCTGCGCGTTGCGGGTGCCGACCTGGAGCATGTCGGCGTAGGAGGCCACCAGTTCCACGTCGGCCGCGTCGACGACCTCGGTGACGACCGGAAGCCCGGTCTGCTCGCGCACGTCGGCGAGGATGCGCAGGCCGGCCTCGCCGAGCCCCTGGAAGGCGTACGGGGAGGTACGGGGCTTGTAGGCGCCGCCGCGCAGCAGGGTGGCCCCGGCGGCAGCGGCCATCCGGGCGGCCTGAAGGGTCTGTTCGGGGGTCTCCACCGCGCACGGGCCGGCGATCAGGGTGACCGTGCCGGGACCGATCGGCACACCGCCGACGCGGATCGTGGACCGCTCGGGGTGGTTGTCGCGGCTCACCAGCTTGTACGGCGCGCTCACCCGCATCACGTCGGCCACCCCGGTCATGCCTCGCAGGTCGAGGGTGGTGAACTGGGCGACATCGCCGACCAGGCCGATGATCGTACGGCTCACGCCCCGGCTGACGAACGCCTCGCCGCCCGCCGTGCCGATGACCTCCACGATCGCCTCGACGTCCTGCCCCGTGGCGCCGGGTCCCATGACGATGACCATGTCTCTCCCTCTTCGACGGCTCCGGCCGGTCCGACCGGCTCCGAGGTCTGTGGTGTGTTCGATGAAGGCCGGGAAAAGCAGAAGGCCCCGAGTCCGAAACCGGACCCGGGGCCTTCTGTTCGCCAGGCTGTCAGCGCAGCATCTGGTGGCGAACGGTCCGACTCACGGGTCCGTCGCCATAAAAAAACCAGAACGCTGTACGCATAGTGCGAAATGATAGCGCACGGTCAGAGCGCCCCTGTCCCGCCGGGCGAGAGAACGTTATTCGGTAGCCGCCGGAGCGCCGGGAAGTCCGCGATGGCAGGATTACCACGTGCCATAGGGGAAACGGCGGAGGGAGTGATGGTGGAGCAGTCCGAACCTTCGCGGGAGGAGCCTCGCCTGCCTCCGGGCCAGTACGTCCCCCGGGGCCGACCGGTGATCCACTACGGCCGGGTGCCCCGGTTCCGCCCGGAGACCTGGCAGCTGCACGTCATGGGGGCGACGGCCTCGGGTGAGCAGCACCGTTTCACCTGGCCCGAGTTCTCCGCGCTGCCGCGTACCACGGTGGTGGCCGACTTCCACTGCGTCACCAAGTTCTCGATCATGGGTAACGAGTGGGGCGGGGTGTCCGCGGCGACGCTGATGGAGGTCGCCCCGCCCGCGCCCGGTGTGAAGCACGTGATGATCTGGGGTGAGTACGGCTACAGCGCCAACGTGCGGATAGGCGACTTCGACCGCTCGCAGACGATGCTCGCGCTGGAGCTGGACGAGAAGCCCATCGCCCTGGAACGCGGGTTCCCGGTGCGGATGATCGTCCCGCACCTGTACGCGTGGAAGAGCGTCAAGTGGGTGCGCGCCGTGGAGTACCTGCTGGAGGACAGGCGCGGCTTCTGGGAGGAGCGCGGCTATCACAACATCGCCGACCCCTGGCGCGAGCAGCGCTACTCCTATCAGGAGGAAGCGGGCGAAGGTCCGCCCTGATCGGTCCGTGATCGGCGTTCGCCCCCGATCTCCGGGGTGGGTTGACTACGGTTTTCCGCATGTCGACCACGGGCTGGGTGCTGCTCTGCGCCTTCAGCGCCCTTCTCGGACTCGTCCTTCCCCGCCCGCGCCGGCGGCCCCCGGACCGGCAGGGTGGTCCGACGGACGAGGCCACCTTCCTGACACTGCACATCGCGGCGATGGCGGCTCCCTCGCTGCGGTCCGGGCTCACCCACGAGTCCGCCCGTAAGGCGGTCCGCCACCTGCGCACCCTGCTGGGCACCAGTGCCGTCGCGGTCGCCGACAGCGGTGGCCTGCTCGCCTGGGACGGCGCGGCGGGCTGCCACCGCGACCACGCGTCCGAGCACGCCAGGACCGTACTGGCCTCGGCGCGCCCGCACGTGGTGACCGGGGACGAACCGGCCTGCGACACACCGGGCTGTGCCACCGGGGGCGGGGTCGTCGTGCCGCTCACCGTCGACGGGCGGGTGGTCGGGACGCTCGCCGCGTATGACGCCGTGGTGAGCGTGGCACTGGTGCGGACCGTCACCGAGGTCGCCAGATGGGTCTCGGGGCAGCTGGAGCTGGCAGAGGTCGACTCCTCGCGGCGGCGGACGATGGAGGCGGAGATGCGGGCGCTGCGCGCCCAGATGTCTCCGCACTTCGTCTACAACGCGCTGACCACCATCGCCTCGTTCGTCCGCACCGACCCCGAGCGGGCGCGGGAGCTGCTGGTGGAGTTCGCCGACTTCAACCGGTACGCGCTGCGCCGGGCACGCGACTTCACCACCCTCGCCGAGGAACTGCACTGCGTGGACCGCTACCTGCTCCTGGAACGTGCCAGGTTCGGCGACCGGCTCCGGTTCACCCTCAGGGTCGCGCCGGAGGTGCTGTCGGTCTCCGTCCCGTTCCTCTGCCTGCAGCCGCTGGTGGAGAACGCGGTCAAGCACGGCGTGGCCGCCGCGGGGCGTCGTGGAGAGGTGCGGGTGGTGGTCAGTGACGCCGGAGCCGAGGCTCACATCAGCGTGCAGGACGACGGCCTGGGCATGTCCCCCGAGCGGGCCAGGGGGCTCCTCGACGGCTCCGCGCCGCCGGGAGAGGAGGGCGGGATCGGGCTGGCGGGTGTCGACGTGCGCTTCCGCCAGATCTACGGCGAGAACTACGGTCTGGTCGTGGAGAGCGCCCCGGACGCGGGCACGACGGTGCGGCTCCGCGTTCCCAAGCTCCACCCCGCCAATAGCTATTTGTAGTCAAACCATTACCTGAAGTTGCCATGAGGCTTGCGGCGAGTGTGGTTCAGAGGGCAGCGTGGGGTCATGTTGCGAGTCCTGGCCGTTGACGACGAGGTCCCCGCCCTTGAGGAGATCGCCTATCTCCTCCGCCAGGACCCCCGTATCGAGCACGTCTCCACGGCCGCGGGCGGGGTCACCGCGCTCCAGGACATGGTCCAGATGATCGGCGCGGGCGAGCGGCTGGACGGGGTGTTCCTCGACATCCGGATGCCGGGCCTGGACGGCCTCGACCTGGCCAGGCTCATCGCGGGGTTTCCCAACCCGCCCCGGCTGGTCTTCGTCACCGCCCACGAGGAGTGCGCGGTGCAGGCCTTCGAGCTGGAGGCGGTCGACTACCTGCTCAAGCCGGTCAGGGCCGACCGGCTGGCCGAGGCGGTACGGCGCCTGGAGTCCATGATTCCGGCTGCGGCCGACCCCGTGCTGGAGGACGTCATCCCGGTCGAGCTCGCGGGGCGGACGCGGTTCGTGCCCCAGCAGGCCGTCTGGTTCGCCGAGGCGCAGGGCGACTACGTCCGGCTTCACACCGGCGAGGGCAGCTACCTGGTCCGCATGTCGCTGGCCGCTCTGGAGCGGCGCTGGGCGGGGTCGGGGTTCATCCGGGTGCACCGCAGCACGCTGGTCTCGGTGCGGCACGTGAGCGAGCTGCGTTTCGACGGCGGCAGGGTGATGCTCCGGGTGGGCAACGAGACGCTTCCGGTCAGTCGCCGGCACGCCCGCGAGGTCCGCGAACGGCTGGTCCGCCAGTTCCGTGACCGCCCGGCCGTCCCCGGTGTGGTCCGGGCCAGGCCCCTGCCCTCCGCGGCCGCCCTGCGGTAGCCACGGCACGCTCTCCGCGGGCCCCCGCGCGGTGATTCGCGCCCGTGCGGGCCTCCGGCCTGCCGTTCCGCGGTCGCCGTCCCCTTCGCGCCTCTCCGCGCGCCGACCGGCCCCGCGCCTTCCGCGCGCCGTTCCACGGCCGTACGGCTCATCGGCGTTTCCCCGGCACGGGCGGGTCCCAGGGGTCCCACGAGCCCCCGATCGACCGTTCGTCGCCCGCCGTGAGCCGTTCGTCGCGTCGGTGCTCTCCGCACATCGACAACTACTGACCGTTAATCGCGCTGGCGGGAAAGCGCCGCTCGCTCGTCTGGACGCGCCTCTAGTGTTCCCTCATCGGAGAGCGAGACCCGCCGGATCAGGGGGGGACAGGGCCGTAAGGCTCGCACAGGACCTGATGCGCGGACACGGGGTGACCGCCGGCATCCGGCCACCGGGTCCTTGACCGGAAGGGGGAGGGGTCGCCGCTCTCCGATACGACGGGACGCCCGCGTTAGCCAGCGGGCCGGACCGTGATCCGGCCACACGGGGGCGGCCGGATCACGAGGACGGGCGTCCCGTCCGACCTTCCGGCAGGTCAGGAGCTCACCCGGTCGCGGAGCTTCTTGAGCGCCTCGATGTCCTCGCGGTGCTTCTCGGCGCCGCCCGGTGTCTCGATGCAGAACGGCACCCCGGCCATCACGGGATGGCTCAGCATGTCGGCGAAGGGTTCGGCGCCGATGTGGCCGGAGCCGATGTTCTCGTGCCGGTCCTTCCTGGAGTCGCACACGTCCTTGGAGTCGTTGGCGTGGACCAGCTTGAGCCGCCCGGGGGCGATCGCGTGCAGGGCCTCCAGAGTCTCCTTGACGCCCTCGGAGGTCGACAGGTCGTGCCCGGCGGCGAAGGCGTGGCAGGTGTCGAAGCAGACCCCCGCCTTGGGGTGCCAGTCGAGGGCCGCCAGGTAGGGCTCCAGGTCCTGGACCGTCGCGCAGAGCACCGCGCCCTGCCCGGCCATCGGCTCCAGCAGCAGGTCGGGCCCGTCGTCGGGGATCTCATCCAGGAGCGGCAGGAGATGTTCACGCAGCTGGCGCAGCGCCTCGTCGCGGGACTGGCTCACCGCCGACCCCGTGTGGACGACCACTCCCTTCGCGCCGATCGCGTGGCCGCGCAGCAGGTTGTGCCGTACGGTGGCCACCGACTTCTCCAGCGTCTCCGCGCTGGGCGAGCCCATGTTGACCAGGTAGGGCGCGTGCACGAAGGAGAGCACGCCCGACTCGAGGAGCTTGGCGTCCTGGGCGGGGTCACCTACGGCGAGCGCCCAGCCGCGAGGGTTGGTGACGAACACCTGGATCATCTCGGCACCGATGTCGGAGGCGTAGCGCAGCCCGCCCTTGGCGAGACCGCCGGTGACGGAGACGTGTCCGCCGATGGAGGAGAGAGAAGTCATGGTGACCTCAGTTTAGGCGGCGCCCTCGGCGCTTCACAGCCGACAGGCCGCCCACCTGACCTGCTCTTCCCGCACTCTGGGGCGAGGTGACCGGTGAGGGGCGCCGGCGGTGCGCTCAGCCGCGTCTCCCAAGGAGAACCGAGCGCCGGGTACCAGCAGGTTTGGAGTATGTTGCGGAAATCTGCGGCGAACCCTTGGCATAGTTTGGGGTGCTTGTCGCTGGACTGTACGCGCCGGTGGTGTGTGTACTGCTCCCATGTCTAACGTGCACTCCGCGCCGCAGGTCGCGGGGCTGACCGCCTTCAACGCGCTGGGTACCGAGGAGGCCGAGGCCGAACTGCTGGCCTGCTGCGCCTGCCGGGACTTCGCCGCGCGGGTGGCGGCGTCGCGCCCCTACCGTGACCTCGACAGGCTGGCCGAGGTCGCGGAGGCCACCGTGCGGAGCCTGGACTGGTCCGGCGTACGCGAGGCGCTGGCAGCCCACCCCAGGATCGGCGAGCCACCACGCGAGGGCGGCCCGGTGGCCGGTCGTTCCGGAAGGGAGGCGGCCTGGTCCCGCCGCGAGCAGTCGGGGGTCGCGGCGGCGGGGCGGGAGGTCCTGGACCGGCTGACGGAGGGCAACCGCGCCTACGAGCGGCGGTTCGGCCACGTCTACCTGATCTGCGCCACGGGCCTGTCGGCCGAGGAGATGCTGGCCCGCCTCACCGAGCGGCTCGGCAACGACGAGGACACCGAGCGGGACGTGGTCAGGGCCGAGCTCGCGAAGATCGCCCGTCTGCGGCTGGCGAAGCTCCTGGGGGCGGCCACATGAGCCTGTCCACGCATGTGCTCGACGCCGCCCTGGGCAGGCCGGCGGCGGGTGTCACGGTACGCCTGGAGCGGGACGGCGAGGTGCTCGCCGAGGGCGTCACCGACGCCGACGGGCGGATCGCGGGATGGACCTGCGGGGCGGGCGCCCACCGGCTGGTCTTCGAGACCGGGGACTACTTCGCCGCCCGCGCGGTGGACGCCTTCTACCCGCGGGTCTCGATCGACTTCACGGTGGCGGACCCGGGGGAGCACCACCACGTGCCCCTGCTGCTCAGCCCGTTCGCCTACTCGACGTATCGAGGGAGCTAGCATGCCCGTCGTTCTCGGACCCAACCGCTACGGCAAGGCGGAGACCCGCCTGGTCCGTGTCGTCAGGGACGGTGACGTCCACCACATCAAGGACGTCACCGTCGGCTCGGCACTCTCCGGCGACATGGAGGCGGTCCACCTCACCGGCGACAACGTCGCGGTCCTGCCGACCGACACGCAGAAGAACACCGTGTACGCCTTCGCCAGGAAGCACGGTGTCGCCCAGATCGAGGACTTCGCGATCCTGCTGGCCCGTCACTACGTGGACTCCCAGCCCACGGTCCACCACGCCCGGGTGGAGATCGAGGAGTACTTCTGGGACCGGATCCCGGTGAACGGCGACTCCGCCCCGGGAACCGGGCACTCCTTCGTTCGCTCCGGCAGGGAGACGCGCACCTGCGTCGTCCACCACGACCGGGACGGCACCACCACCGTGGTCTCCGGGCTGAGGGACCTGGTGGTGCTCAACTCGACGGGGTCGGAGTTCTCCGGCTTCGCCCAGGACGAGTACACCACCCTGAAACCCACCAGGGACCGCGTCCTGGCCACCGAGGTCTCGGCCCGCTGGCGGCACCTGCCAGGCGTGCCCCCGCACGGGGACTCCTCCGGGGACTCCTTGGCGGATTCCCACTACGGGGAGTCCTACGACGAGGTGCGCCGCTGCCTGCTCGGCGCGTTCGCCGAGACCTACAGCCTGTCGCTGCAGCAGACGCTCTACGCGATGGGCGAGCGGGTGCTGAACACCCGGAAGGAGGTCTGCGAGGTGCGCCTGGCGATGCCGAACAAGCACCACTTCCTGGTGGACCTCACCCCCTTCGGGCTGGACAACCCTAATGAGGTGTTCTACGCCGCCGACCGTCCCTACGGGCTGATCGAGGGCAGCGTGCTCCGCGACGACACCCCCGACGCCCGCTTCGCCTGGGAGTGATGACCGTGGATTTCCTGCGACCCGCCACCTGGGCGGAGGCGCTGGCCGCCAAGGCGGACCGGCCGGAGGTGGCACCCATACAGGGCGGCACCGACATGATGGTCGAGCTCAACTTCGACGTGCGAAGGCCCGCCGGGCTGCTCGACCTGAACCGGATCGCCGAGCTCGCGACCTGGAGTGAGGAGGCGGACGGCAGGCTCAGGGTCGGTGCGGGCGTGTCGTACGCCCGGCTGATCGCCGAGCTGGGCGACCGGCTGCCGGGTCTCGCCCAGGCCTCCCGTACCGTCGGCTCGCCGCAGATCCGCAACCGGGGCACGGTGGGAGGCAATCTCGGCGCGGCCTCGCCCGCGGGGGACAGTCACCCGCCGCTGCTCGCGGGGGACGCGGTCATCGAGGTCGCCTCCGCCGCCCGGGGCGTGCGGATGATCCCGGCCACGGCCTTCTACCTCGGGGTCAAGCGCAGCGCGCTGGAACCCGACGAGCTGATCAGGGCGTTCTGGATGGGCCCGGCGAGCGGCCCGCAGTACTTCTCCAAGGTCGGTACCCGCAACGCCATGGTGATCGCGGTCTGCTCGTTCGCGATCGCGCTCCATCCCGCGGAGCGCCGGGTCGGCACCGGCATCGGCTCGGCCGCCCCGACCCCCCGGCGCGCCGTCGCGGCCGAGGAGTTCCTGGCCGCCGAACTCGACTGGGAGGCGCGGCTCGACCCCGCGCTGCTCGGGCGCTTCGGTGAGCTGGCCGCCGAGGCCGCCTCGCCGATCGACGACGTGCGCGGCACCGCCGACTACCGGCGTCACGCCATCGCGGTGATGGCGCGGCGCACCCTGACCTGGGCGTGGAACGACCTGCGCTCCGGGCGCTTCGAGAGGAGGGCAGGCTGATGCGCGTCACCTTCACGGTCAACGGCCGCAGCGAGACCGCCGACGACGTCTGGGAGGGCGAGAGCCTCCTGTACGTCCTGCGCGAACGGGTGGGCCTGCCGGGTTCCAAGAACGCGTGCGAGCAGGGCGAGTGCGGCTCCTGCACCGTCTACCTCGACGGGGTGCCCGTCTGCGCGTGCCTGGTCGCGGCCGGGCAGGCCGAGGGCCGCGTGGTCCGCACCATTGAGGGACTCGCCGACGGCGACCGGCTCGACCCGGTCCAGGAGGCGTTCGTCGAGTGCGGAGCCGTCCAGTGCGGGTTCTGCACCCCCGGCCTCGTTGTCCAGGCCCACGACCTGATCGAGCGGATCCCGCGCCCGTCCGACGCCGAGATCCGCGAGGCCCTGGCGGGCAACCTGTGCCGGTGCACCGGCTACGAGAAGATCCTCGACGCCGTACGCCTCGCCGCGGCCCGCAAGGCCGGTACGGGTCGGGGGCCGCGCGGCGAGGAGAAGGAGTCCCGTTGAGCGCCATCCTGATCGAGAACGTGCACATCGCCCCGGTGGTGGGCCCGGAGATCCCCTCGGGACACATCCACGTCGAGGGTGACCGGATCGTGGCCCTCGGCGCGGGTCCCGCCCCGGTGGTACCGGGTGCGGTCAGGATCGACGGCACCGGCTGCCTGGCCACCCCCGGTCTGGTCAACACCCACCACCACCTCTACCAGTGGGCCTCCCAGGGGCTCGCCCAGGACGCCACGCTGTTCGAGTGGCTGACGGCGCTCTACCAGGTGTGGGCCGCCATGGACGCCGAGGTGGTGAAGGGCGCGGCGGGCGCGGGGCTGGGCTATCTGGCCCTGTCCGGCTGCACCACCTCCAGCGACCATCACTACATCTTCCCGAAGGGGCGAGGGGATCTGTTCGCCGCGGAGATCGAGGCGGCCCGGGAGGTCGGGCTCCGCTTCCACCCCGCCCGGGGCTCGATGGACCGGGGGAGGTCGCAGGGCGGCCTGCCGCCGGACGTGGTGGTCGAACGGCTCGACGAGATCCTCGACGCCACGGCCGAGGCCGTCGACACCTACCACGACCCGTCCTTCTCCTCCAGGCTCCGTGTCGCGGTCGCCCCCTGCTCGCCGTTCTCCGTCAGTGCCGACCTGATGACCGAGGCCGCCGCGCTGGCCAGGTCCAAGGGGGTACGGCTGCACACGCACCTCGCCGAGACCCTCGACGAGGAGGAGCACTGCCTGCGGCAGGTCGGGCAGCGCCCGGTCGACTACATGGAGAAGCTCGGCTGGCTCGGCCCGGACGTGTGGTTCGCCCACGCCGTCCACCTGAGCGACGACGACATCGACGTCTTCGCCCAGACCGGTACCGGCTCCGCGCACTGCCCGAGCTCCAACGGCCGCCTCGGCGCCGGCATCGCCCGCGTCTCCGAGATGCTGCGCAGGGGCGCGAACGTCGGCCTGGGGGTGGACGGCAGCGCCTCGGCCGAGCTCACCTCGCTCTCCGGCGAGATGCGCCAGGCCCTGCTGTTCCAACGGGCCAGGTACGGGCCCACCGCGCTCACCGCCCGCCAGGCCCTGGAGATCGCCACCCTGGGCGGGGCGAGGAACCTGGGCCGGCAGGAGGAGCTCGGCTCGCTGGAGGTGGGAAAGCTCGCCGACATCGCCCTCTGGCGTACCGGGGCCTTCGCCTCCGCGGTCGCCGACCCGGTCTGCGCCCTGGTCTTCGGCACCCGGCAGCCACCGCTGGCCCGGCTGCTGGTGGGCGGCGAGACCGTCGTCGAGGACGACGAGCTGCGCACCGTCGCCCAGGACGGACTCGGCCGCGCCGGTGGCGAGGCCCACCGCCGCCTCATGCGGCTGGCCGCCGAGCAGGGCTTCACCGCGGGCCAGGAGGTCGGCGGATGAGGACCGGGTGTCGGGGGCGCTCAGCGGTGGATGTGATGATTGTTCTCCGTTTCACCGGGGTCAGGCATTCGCTCCCCACCGGCTCGCACGGGCGGGGGGTGCGTGCCGCCCATCCGCCATTAGGGAGCAGGGTTGTCTGAGTCGTCGGGACATGTAGTGATCGCCCCGGACAAGTTCAAGGGCTCGCTGACCGGTGCCGAGGTCGCCGCGCGGATCGCCGCGGGTCTCGGGCCCGGCGTCGCCACGGTCGCGCTGCCGGTGGCCGACGGCGGTGACGGCACCGTGGACGCGGTCGTGGCCTGCGGGTTCACCCGGGTCGAGGTCGAGGTCACCGGCCCCGTCGGTGAGCCGGTCCTCGCCTCCTATGCCTGGCGCGACGCCCTCGGGGAAGGAGACGTGGCCACCGCGGTCGTTGAGCTGGCCGAGGCGTCGGGGCTGCGGCGGTTGCCGGCCGCCTCGGGGCCGGTCGCCCCGGCGGCGGGCTCGCTCGCGCACGAGGGCGTCGAGACGGCACCCCTCACCGCGACCAGCCACGGTACCGGCGAGCTGATCGCCCACGCGGTACGGCGCGGGGCCCGGCGGATCGTGCTCGGTCTCGGCGGCAGCGCCTGCACCGACGGGGGTGCGGGCATGATGCGGGCGCTCGGCGTCCGCTTCCTGGACGCCGAAGGGCGGGAGCTCCCGTTCGGTGGAGCCGCCCTCGGCGACCTGGCGAAAATCGATAAATCCGGCCTTATCAAGACTGATGATGTCGAGTTCGTCGTCGCGGGCGACGTGGACAACCCGCTGCTCGGTCCGCACGGGGCCGCCGCCGTGTACGGGCCGCAGAAGGGCGCGAGCCCCGACGAGGTGAGGCTGCTCGACGCCGCCCTCGCCCGGCTGGCCGCCGTCGCCGCGCACACCCACGGCCTGGTCGGGGCCGCCGAGCACGACGGCGTCGTCCGTTCGATGGGCGTGGCCGGGCAGCCGGGCGCCGGTGCCGCCGGGGGAGTGGGCTTCGCCGCGCTGGCCTTCCTGGCCGCCGAGTTCCGGCCCGGCATCGAATACCTCCTCGACCTGCTCGGATTCCACGACAGCCTGGAGGGCGCGCGCCTCGTCGTCACCGGTGAGGGCTCGCTCGACGAGCAGACGCTGCGCGGCAAGGCGCCCGCGGGGGTCGCGAGCGCCGCGGCCAAGGCGGGAGTCCCCGTGGTCGTGGTCTGCGGGCGCCGGGCCCTCGGCGACGAGGAGCTGAGCGCGGCGGGCATCACGGCCGCCTACACGCTCACCGACATCGAGCCCGACCCGGCCGTGTGCATGTCGCAGGCGGGCCCGCTGCTCGAACGGCTCGCGCGCACGGTCGCCGAGAGGCACCTTTGAGCGCCGTTCCGGCGCCGTCCGGGCGCGGCGGGAAGGGGACGCGGGGCCGATGAGCGTGAGCGGGGTACGGGCGCCCAGGCCGGCGCGTTCCGCGGCGAGAAGCGGGCAGGAACGGAGAGCCGATGAGTGCGAGGGCTGAGGACGTGCTGGATCTGGTCATCCGGTCCCGCCGGGCCGTGCTGCCCGGGAAGGAGGGACCGGCGGCCGTCGCGGTAAGGGACGGGAAGATCGTCGGGGTGCATGCCCACGACGCCGAGCTGAACGCCGCCGAGCAGGTCGACCTCGGCGGCGTCGCGCTGCTGCCGGGCCTCGTCGACACCCATGTGCACGTCAACGAGCCCGGCAGGACCCACTGGGAGGGGTTCGCCTCCGCCACCCGGGCCGCCGCGGCGGGCGGGGTGACCACCATCGTGGACATGCCGCTCAACTCGCTGCCGCCGACCGTGAACGCGGACGCCCTGGCGGTGAAGAGGAGCGCCGCGGACGGGCAGTGCGCGGTGGACGTCGCCTTCTGGGGCGGCGCGATCCCCGGTAACGTCGCGGACCTGAGGGCGCTGCACGAGGCGGGGGTGCGCGGGTTCAAGTGCTTCCTGTCCCCGTCGGGGGTGGAGGAGTTCCCGCCGCTGGACACGGACGGGCTGCGGGCGGCCATGGTGGAGATCGCCTCCTTTGACGGCCTGCTGGTCGTGCACGCCGAGGATCCCGCGCTGCTCGCGGACCCGGTGGGACCGCGGTACCCGGAGTTCCTCGACTCCCGCCCCGGGGAGGCCGAGCGCCGTGCCGTCGAGCGGGTCGCCGCGCTGGCCGCGGAGACCGGGGTGCGGGCGCACATCCTGCACGTGTCGTCCGCGCTCTGCCTGGAACCGCTGGCCAGGGCCAGGCAGGAGGGGATCAGGCTCACCGCGGAGACCTGCCCGCACTACCTCACGCTGGTGGCCGAGGAGGTGCCCGAGGGCGCCACCCAGTTCAAGTGCTGCCCGCCGATCCGTGCCTCGGCCAACCGCGACGAGCTCTGGCGCGGGCTCGCCGACGGGGTGCTCGGCTGCGTCGTCTCCGACCACTCGCCCTCCACCCCCGACCTGAAGGTGCCCGACTTCGCCGCCGCCTGGGGTGGTATCTCCTCCCTCCAGCTCGGCCTGACCGCGGTCTGGACCGAGGCGGCGCGGCGCGGGCACGGCCTGGGCGACGTCGTGCGCTGGATGGCCACCCACCCGGCCGAACTGGCCGGGCTGCGCGGCAAGGGCGCCATCGTCGAGGGCGCCGACGCGGACCTGGTCGCCTTCGACGCCGACGCCGTCCAGACCGTGGACGTCGCCAGGCTGCACCACAGGAACCCGGTCACGCCCTATCACGGCAGGACGCTCACCGGCGCGGTCCGCACGACCTGGCTGCGCGGCCGGGCCGTGCGGAAGGACTTCAGGGGCGTCCTGCTTTAGCGCTCCCGCGGCACGATCCGGCGGCCAGGATTCCGCTCCTCCTGAGAAAGGTTCTCTCCTTGATCGAGTTCACCGCACTGCCCGACCTCGCCCTGCGCGCCCTCGGTGGCTCGGTGATCGCGGCCAACGACGAGTCCTTCGCGGAGAAGGAGAGTCTCATCAGGCCTGGGCGCCCCGGCTTCCGCCCGCACACCTTCGGCGCCAAGGGCCAGGTCTACGACGGCTGGGAGACCCGCAGGCGGCGCGAGCCCGGCCACGACTGGGCCCTGGTCAGGCTCGGCATGCCCGGGGTGGTCCGGGGTGTCGTGATCGACACCGCCTGGTTCAAGGGAAACTACCCGCCGCACGCCTCCGTCGAGGCGTGCGAGGCCGAGGGCTATCCGACGGTCGCCGAACTGGAGACGGCCGACTGGGTGGAGATCGTGCCCATGAGCGACCTCAAGGGGGACGCCGAGCACTTCTTCGAGGTGTCCGGAGAGCACCGCTACACCCATGTGCGGCTGAACATGTTCCCCGACGGGGGCGTCGCCAGGCTGCGGGTGCACGGCGAGATCAGGCCCGACCTGTCGGTCTACGAGGGACTCGGCCTGGACCTGGCCGCGCTGGAGAACGGCGCGCTCGTCACCGCCTGCTCCAACGAGTTCTACTCCTCGCCCAACAACGCCATCTCCCCGGGCCTCGCCCGCCACCAGGCCGAGGGCTGGGAGACCGCCCGCCGCCGCGACGGCGGCAACGACTGGCTGGTCATCCGTCTGGCGGGGCCCGGGATCGTCAGGCTCGCCGAGATCGACACCACCAACCTGGTGTTCAACGCTCCCGCCGAGGTCTCCGTCACCGGCAGCGCGGACGGCGCCACCTGGTTCCCGCTGCTGCCCAGGACCCGCCTGCTGCCCGACACCCGGCACCGTTTCCGCATCACCGACGCGCCCGAGGCCGCGTACGCCAGGGTGGACATCCACCCCGACGGCGGTCTCGCCAGGATCCGCCTGCACGGCTTCCTGGCCGAGGGCTGAGCACCCGGAGGTTCGTCCCGTGCCCGGCTGCCGGTACCGGCCGGAGCACGGGGATCCGTCTCGCCGAGCCCGCCAGGCCAAGCCGTCAGTACCAGATGGTGACCTCGGTGCCGGCCGGGACCGTCTGGCCGCCCGGCGGGGTCTGGGCCAGCACCCTGCCCTTGCCCAGGGTCCGCCTCAGCTTCACCGTGACCCCCGCGGCGCGCAGCTCGTCGCGCGCCGCCCTGAAATCCTTGAAGACGATGTTCGGGATCACCACGACGTTGCCGCCGTCGCCGGGAGGCTGCTCGCCGTTGTTCTCCCAGGGCCAGTGCCATTCGCCGGCGCACTGCGAAAGGGTCAGCCGGACCACGGCGCCCTTGTCGACCTCGGCCTTGGGCTGGGGGTCCTGGGCGATGACCGTGCACGGCTGGGCGGCGTCGGTCTGCTCGACGAACTCGGGAGCGAATCCCGCCCCGCGCAGCACCCCGTCCGCCTGGTCGCGGGGCATGCCCCGGACATCCGGCATGATCAGGCCCGCGCTCACGACCAGATCGACCTTGCTGCCCTCCTTGACCGGGTTTCCCACGGCGGGGACGGTCCGCATCACCTGGTCACGCGGCACGGTCTCGCTGGGCTGCCTCCTGACCTTGCCGACGACCAGTGAGGCCTCCGCCAGCCTGCTCCTGGCCTGGGGTTCGGTCATGCCCACCACGTTGGGCACCGCGACCCGCTTGGGGCCGGCCGAGGCGATCAGGATCAGCTTGCTGCCCGGCTCGGCCTCGGTGCCCGCCACGGGATCGGTGCGGAGCACGTTGCCCTTGGGCACCTTCTCGTCGTGCTCGGCCTCGCCCTCCTCGACGGTGAAGCCGCGCTGTCTGGCCTCGCTGGTGGCGACCGTGATGTTCTTGCCCACCAGGGTGGAGGGCACCACGATGGTGGTGTTCTGCGAGAACAGCCAGCCGGTCACCCCCACCGCGATCACCATGACCACGGCCAGCGCGAGCAGGAACCAGCGGGCGCCGGACATCTTGCGCGTCGTGGAAACGGGCGGTGGCTGGTCGCCCACCGGGCCGGTGGGCAACTCGACGCGGGGCTGGATCAGCGTGTGATTGGCCGGTACGGCCGGTGTGGGCGGCGCGGACACGACGGTCTCGTGGGCGTGCGGTGGCCCGACGGGGACGGACGGCACCGGGCCGCTCTCCCTGGGCAGCATCCGGTGCGCGTCGACGGCGGCGACCAGCAGCGCGGTGGCGTCCGCGGGACGGTTCGCGGGATCGCGGGCCGTCGCCCTGGCCACCAGGGTGTCGAGCAGCGGGGAAGAGCCGGGGAGCAGCGCGGAGGGTACGGGCACCGTGTCGTGTACGTGCCGGTAGGCCACCGACATCGGGGTGTCGCCCTCGTACGGCTGGCGGCCGGTCAGGAGCTCGAACAGCATGATGCCGGCCGCGTAGACGTCGCTGCGGGCGTCGGCGGCCCCCGAGGTGACCTGCTCGGGGGACATGTAGCCGATGGTGCCGATCATGACGCCGGTGCGCGTCTGGTTGGTCGCCTCGATCGCGCGGGCCAGGCCGAAGTCCACCACCTTGACCCGGCCGTCGTCGGCGAGCAGCACGTTCTCCGGTTTGACGTCCCGGTGGACCAGGCCCGACTGGTGGGCGGCGCCCAGCGCGGCGAGCACCGGGATCATGACTTCCAGTGCCTCGCGGGCGGGCAGCCTGCCACGGTCGCGGAGCACGTCGCGCAGGGTCCGGCCCGGCACGTACTCCATCGAGAGGTAGACGTTGTCGCCATCCGTGCCCTGGTCGAAGACGTGTACCACGTTGGGGTGCGACAGGCTCGCCACCGACTTGGCCTCGCCGATGAACCGCCGTACGAAGGCGGGGTCCTCGGCGAGCGAGCGGTGCATCACCTTCACGGCGACAGTGCGGTCGAGCCGGATGTCCAGGGCCAGATAGACGGTCGCCATTCCGCCCCGGGCGATCCGGGACTCAACGCGGTAACGCCCGTCGAGGAGTTTCCCGACCAGGGGGTCCGTAAGCGTCGTGTCCACGTGGCCGAGTTTACGGGCGATTTGACGCCGACAGGGTCCCTGAATCCCAAACCGATGCCGAGACGTGGTCGTTTTCTATCGATGAAGAGGGGAGGAGGCCTCCGCGTAGCGACGCCGGGGTATCCGCCCGGCCAGGCGCGCCGTCCGGCCCGCCGCGACGGCCGAGCGCATGGCCTGCGCCATCAGCTCCGGACGCTGCGCCCGGGTGACCGCGGTGGCCAGCAGAACCGCGTCACAGCCCAGCTCCATGGCCAGTGCCGCGTCGCTGGCCGTGCCGATCCCCGCGTCCAGGATCACCGGCACGCTCGCGAACTCCACGATCAGCTCGATGTTGTGCGGGTTGCGGATGCCGAGGCCGGAACCGATGGGCGCCCCCAGCGGCATCACCGCCGCGCAGCCCGCCTGCTCCAGCCTGCGTGCCAGCACGGGGTCGTCGCCGATGTAGGGCAGCACCACGAACCCGTCGGCGACCAGCCGCTCGGCGGCGTCGAAGGTCTCGATGGGGTCGGGCAGCAGGGTGCGCTCGTCGGCGATGACCTCAAGCTTCACCCAGTTCGTCTCCAGCGCCTCCCTGGCCAGCCTGGCGGTCAGCACGGCCTCCCCGGCGGTGAAGCACCCCGCGGTGTTCGGCAGCACCCTGATGTCGCGCCGGCGCAGCACGTCGAGCACCGATCCCCGCGCGGCCGGGTCGAGCCGCCGCATCGCGACGGTGGTCAGCTCGGTCCCCGAGGCGGCGAGCGCCGCATCCAGGATCTCCAGGGACGGGGCGCCCCCGGTGCCCATGATGAGACGGGAGGAGAACTTCTCGCCGCCGATGATCAGATCGTCCACCATGCCCCTCATCCTCCCTGAACCGCGGTGAGCACCTCGACCCTGTCGGCCTCCGCGAGCGCGGTGGCCTCCCAGGCGCCGCGCGAGACGACCTCGTCGTTCACCGCGACGGCCACCCCGCTCCGCATGCCGGTCAGCCGCTGCACGGCCTGCGCGACGGTCGCCCCGGCGGGCAACTCGTGCGCGGCGCCGTTGATGGTCACGTTCATGACAGCTCCTGCGGTGGGTGCTCCTGGAAGCGGAGGGGTGAGCAGATCGGGGAGAGCTCCGGGTCGGTCTCGCCCGAGCAGAGGTCGGCGGTGAGCGGGGCGAGCAGTACCCCGCCCCGGTGGTGCCCGGTGGCCATGTGCAGACCGGGCACGATCGTGGGACCGATCAGCGGCAGGTTGTCCGGGGTACCGGGGCGCAGTCCCGCGGTGACCTCGGCCACCTCCAGCTCGGTCACGCCGGGGACGAGCTCCCGCGCGTCGCGCAGCAACTCCCACAGCCCACCGGCGGTGACACGGGTGTCGAAGCCCATCTCCTCCTGCGTGGCGCCGAGGACGACCTCGCCGTCGCCGCGTGGCACCAGGTAGACGTTCGAGCCGTGCACGACCCCGCGCACGCATCGCCGCAGGATCGGCACGGGGGAGCGCAGCCGCATGATCTGGCCCTTGACCGGC
This sequence comes from Streptosporangium sp. NPDC006013, assembly GCF_040614275.1. Lineage (NCBI taxonomy): Bacteria > Bacillati > Actinomycetota > Actinomycetes > Streptosporangiales > Streptosporangiaceae > Streptosporangium > Streptosporangium sp. NPDC006013. The sequence continues at coordinate 1,898 of NZ_JBEXUE010000086.1, read as the reverse complement.
CGCACCGGGGGCAGCGCCTCGGGCGGCATCCCCGGCAGGGAGCCCGACCAGGCGCCGGCGGCGAGGATCACCTGCTCGGCCCCGACACTCTCGCCGGTCGCCAGCCGTACCCCGGTGACCGCTCCGGCGGCCGTGAGCAGCCCGGCCACGCGGGCGCGCACCAGGGTGCCGCCCGCCCGCTCCAGGGCGGTGAGGAGCGCGGTGGTGACCTTCCTGGGGTCCACCCAGGCGTCGCCGCCCGCCAGCAGGCCGCCGCGGACCGCGGGGGCCAGCATGGGTTCCAGACGGCGGCACTCGCGGCCGGTGAGCCGCTCGGCGGGCAACCCCAGCTTGGCGACGAAGTCGGCGAGATCGTCCAGCGCGGCCAGATCGTCCGAGCCGAAGGCGACGTCGAGGGTGCCGTCGGTGCGGTGGTCGAGGTCGTGCCCGCTCGCGTCCGCCAGTTCGGCGGCGAAGGCGGGCCAGCGTTCCAGGGAGGCCAGGCCCAGTCGCAGCAACGGCTCCTCGGTGTAGGTGACCTCGCTGACCGGGGCCAGCATGCCCGCCGCCGCGTGCGAGGCGCCGGAGGCGGGCGCGGGGTCGGCCACCGCCACCCTCAGGCCCCGGCCGGCGGCACGCCAGGCCACCGACAGTCCGATCACCCCCCCGCCGACGACGAGGAGGTGGAAATGGTCCGCCATACGTACTCCGCTCCCTTCGCCGGCATGACCCGGATCAGGTTCGTGGCGGTCGAGGGCCCGCTCGCGGTCGCCTCCGGACCTCGCTCACCGGTGCCGTGCGGATCCGTTCCTCGCACACCACCTGGCTCGCGCCGGGTCCTTCGTCGCTCCGCGGCCCTCCTCTCAGCCCGGTGCGTTCCGGGCTCCCGCGCGTCTTCCCCCCAACCCTAAGGGGTCCGGCAACACGCTTAGAGCGTCAGATGTGAGGTAAATACCGTTTTCGTTATCAACGACCGTTGGTAGGAGTACGGTGCTGACGCTTATCGTCGGGAAGTGTGAATCATGTCGTGGTGGTAGGCGCCGGTCTGGCCGGCGTACGCAGCGTCGAGGCGTTACGGGCCCGCGGGTTCGGCGGCAGGATCACGCTGATCGGGGAGGAGCGGCACAGACCGTACGACCGTCCACCCCTGTCCAAGGGGGTGCTGCTCGGCGAGACCGACTCCACCGTCGTCGACTCCGACCTCGACGCGCTTGAGGTCGACTTCCGCGCGGGCGTCTCCGCCAAGGGGCTCCACCCCGGCGTGGTCGAGACCACCGAGGGCGAGCTGGCCTACGAGGGCCTGGTCATCGCCACCGGCGCGCGCCCGATCCGGCTGCGCGGGGACGGCCCACAGCACGTGGTGCGCACCATCGACGACGCGCTCCGGCTGCGTTCCCTGCTCGGCAGGGGGACGAGGGTCGCCGTGATCGGCGCGGGCTGGATCGGCGCCGAGGTGGCCACCGCCGCCCGCAAGGCGGGCTGCGCCGTGACCGTGATCGAGGCCGCCGACGTCCCGCTGTCCGCCGCGCTCGGCCAGGTCGGCGCGTACACCGCCGCCTGGTACGCGGAGGCCGGCGTCGACCTGCGCCTGGGCACCATGGTCGCCTCGGTCGACCAGGGGGGGCTCACCCTGGCGGACGGCTCCGCGGTCGAGGCCGACGTGGTCGTCACGGGCGTCGGCGTGCGGCCCGCGACCGAGTGGCTGGTCGGCTCCGGCATCCGGCTCGACAACGGCGTGGTCACCGACGAGCACCTGCGCACCTCGCTGCCCGGAGTGGTCGCCGTGGGCGACTGCGCGGCCTGGTGGTCGCGCCGCTACGGCGTGCGCCGGTCCGCAGCTGTTCGGCCTGGCGGACAAGGTCGGCGGGTTCAGCACCGAGGCTGATGTGTGCGGGCAGAAGGTGGCGGTGGACAGTGGC
>NZ_JBEXUE010000085.1:0-27689 GCF_040614275.1 Streptosporangium sp. NPDC006013 | reverse complement strand
GCTCGCCCGCTCCAAGAGCTGGTGCGTCACCTCGTACCGGATATTCGAGGAGCTGGCCCGGTCCGGAGTTCCCGGGGTGGCCATGCGGAGGTCCAACTTCTATTTCAAGCACCCCGTCGAGGAGAATCCCCACGATCTCCACAAGATGCGGGAGCTCTCGGGGAAGGTGCGCGGCTTCGTCCGCGACCGATCGCTCGCCGAGCGGAACGGCATCAGCCCCGGCTACGGCGTGGTCGACGCCTACTCCCACCTGGCGCCCATGATCGACACAGACCGGTACATGCTGTGGCTGATGCGGCAGGTCAAAACGCACGGGGTGCGGGTCAGACGGCATCGGATCGAGGGGACGCTGACCGAGAGGAAGGCCGAGCTCCTCGACCGGTTCGACGCCGAGGTGATCGTCTGCTGCGCGGGGCTCGGCACCGCCGAGCTCCGCGGTGTCAGCATGTATCCACTCCGCGGTGCGCTGGTGCGGGTCCGCAACGACGGGATCGACGAGGCCCACTGCGTCTCCCACGACGAGGCGAACAACGGCGAGCAGGACATCGTCTTCATCGTGCCGCGCAGTCCGCGGATCCTTGTTCTCGGCGGGCTGGCGGAGAAGGACGAGTGGGACACCGGAATCAACCTGGAGAACCACCCTCCGGTGCGGGACATGTACGAGCGCTGCCTGGCCTTCATGCCCGCGCTGCGAAGTTTCGAGCTGGATCCCGATGAGCCGGTACGGGCCGGACTGCGGCCGTTTCGGAAGGAAAACGTCTGCCTCGAATGGGACGAGGAAGGGCGGATCATCTACAACTTCGCACACGGCGGGGCCGGATTCAGCTTTTCCTGGGGCTGCGCCCAGGAGGCCGTCGGCCTGGTGCGCGCGGCCGTGGAGGACCGCACGTACTCCTACTCCTGCTGAGCATTCTCTTTTCTTCCCGGAGTCGACGCGAGACGGCCTGAATACGGTGAGGTGGCCCGGTGCCTCCATCACCGCACATCACCCTGCCCGGTCGCGACGACAGACCAAAAAGGTTCACTGAAATGCAGAGAATCGTCAAGTGCCTTCTGATCGCGAACACGGCCCTCGCGCTCACCTCGTGCCTGCCGTTCGGCATCGCGAACACCGGCGTCGCGTCACCGAGACGCTCCGAACCCGCCGTCGCCGATGACCATCCGCCCCGTTCCGAGCACACCCCACTGTCGCGTTTCCCCGTCCTTCGCCCCGGTGACCGGGGAACCCAGGTCCAGGAGATCAAAAAACGTCTCGACCGGCTGGGGTTCAACACGGGATCTTCCAGTCAGGAGTACAACCCCGCGCTGCGCGCGGCCGTATGGGCCTTCCAGAAGGCCAACGGGCTGCCCGCCGACGACGAGATCGACCCGTCGACCTGGAAGGCACTCGCCCACCCGGCGCGTGTCAGGCCGCTGGTGTCCTACGGGGAGCCCACCAGGGTGGAGATCGACCTGCGTCGCCAGTTGCTCACCGCCTGGCGGGACGGCAAGCCGGCGCTGGTCACCCATATCTCGACCGGTAACGACAAGCACTACTGCAAGAACGGCCACTGCGGGGTCGCCGTCACACCCATCGGGGACTTCCGCGCCTGGTGGCGGACCACCGGATGGACCCATGGGCCACTGGGCGACCAGTTCTACACCATCTACTTCAACGGGGGCATCGGCTTCCACGGCTCGGAGAGGGTCCCGCTGCACCCCGCGTCCCACGGCTGCATCCGGGTCCCGCTGCACAACGCCAAGCCCCTGTTCGACATGATCCCGACAGGAACGCCGGTTTACGTCCGCCGCCCGGCCCCTCCCGAGCCTCCGAAACAGGACGCGGCCCGGCCGAAGGCCCTCCGAGACTGACTCCCGCGGCGCGGCCCGGGCGGCCTTCGGCACTCGTCACTTGGAGGTGCCGTGCCAGCTGCTCCACAGGGCCGCGTAGGAGCCGAGTTCGCTGATGCGGCCGTCCTCCACGACCGCGACGCGGTCGGCGTCGTGGGCCGTGTAGAGCCGGTGGGCGATGGCGATCACCGTACGGCCGTCGAGGACGGCGGCCAGCGAGCGTTCCAGGCGGCGGGCCGCGCGGGGGTCGATCAGCGAGGTGGCCTCATCGAGGACCAGGGTGTGCGGGTCGGCCAGCACCAGCCGGGCCAGGGCCAGCTGCTGGGCCTGGGCGGGGGGAACGTGCTCGCCGCCGGAGCCGACCGCCGTGTCGAGCCCCTCGGGCAGGGCCTCGACCCAGTCCCAGGCGTCCACGGCCTCCAGCACCTCGCGAACCCGCGCGTCGTCGGCGTCGGGCCTGGCGATCAGCACGTTGTCGCGCACCGTGCCCCGGAAGATGTGGTGCTCCTGGGTCACCAGGGCATTGCCCACCTGGAGGTTAGGGGCGACCACATGTCATCATCATGCGCGATATCAGGATCTCGTGAACCGGATTGCGCGCAGAGGCGCGGCGAGTCGAGAGCACGCCGAAGCGACGCCGACGATGATCAGGGCGACTTTGCGCGGGGGAACTGCGCGTCCCAGGAGGTGCGCGGCGTGACTGCGGAACCGAGGTCGTTGGCGAACCGCCGCGACGAGCGCGTAGCGCCGTCAGCGTGATGGGCGGGAAAGAGATCCCGGATTATGGCGAAGTACCGGTGACAGCACTCGTGATACCCGAGTTTGAGCCCTGTGCCGGAGACGCCCGTATGACAGAGATCAGCACATGACCGCCGAAACCCGCGAGGAAGTGAGCGACGCCCAGCTCGTGCACCGGTTCCGAGCCGATCCGGAACTGTTCACGGCCGTCTACGACCGCTACTTTCGCGACATCTACCTGTACGTCGCCGGACGACTGGACGTGCAGGCAGGCGAGGACATAGCAGCGGAGACGTTCTGCCTGGCATTCCGGGACCGTGACCGGTTCGACCCTGTGCGTGGCGGTTTGCGCCCGTGGCTGTTCGGCATAGCCACGAACCTGATGGCCCGGCACCGGCGCCAGGAGGTCCGTCACTATCGGGCACTGGCCCGCGCGTCGGCCGAGCCTGAGGCCGGTGGTCACGAGGACTCGGTCGTCGACTCGGTGGCCGCCCAGCGTATGAAGCCACAGCTCGCCAAGGCTCTCGCCACTCTGAACAAGGGCGAGCGCGACGTCATCACGCTCGTCTCCCTGGGCCAGCTCACCCACCAGGAAGTGGCCGAGGCGCTCGGCGTCTCCTACGGGACGGTCGGTTCCCGGCTCAGCCGGGCCCGTAAGAAGATCAACAATTCTCTCGATCAGGAGGCCTTCCATGGATGAGCTGCGCGAGATCGGTACTCTCCTGACCAAGCCGGAGCCATCGCAGGAGGCGGTCGACCACGGTAGGCGCCGACTCCAGGGCACGATGCGCGGCCGCCCCCCGGCCCGATGGCGGCCGGGCCGGCTGGCGGGTGGCCTGGCCGCGGCGGCCACGGCGGCAGCCATGATCGTGGCCGTCACCGGCCCGACACCCCCCACCGTCCCGGCGCCATCGGCGCAGTCCACACAGCCGACGCGGTCCCCCGCGTCCGTGCTGTCCGCCGCGCATATCCTGCTCGTGGCCGCCACCACCGCCGAGAACCTGACCGAACCGTCCGGCACGTACTGGCACGTCACCATGGTGGGCAAAAACAGCAGCGGCCAGGTGGTCGCGGACGGGCAGGCAGAGTACTGGTTCCGGCGAGACGGCCGGAGCTGGGCCAAGCTGTACTCCCTGGGCCAGAAAAAGGCCATACTGCGGTCCACCGGTCTGCGGCCGTTCCGGCTCGGTCACCTGGAGATGAGCTACGAGGAACTGCGTCGGCTCCCGGCCGATCCGGACGCGCTGGTGGAGCGGCTGCGGACGGGGATCGCCGATGCTGTCAACAGCGGCGATATCGAGACGAGCACCGGGCGGCCGTCCGATGGCGACCAGGACGACTTCGTGTTCTACGCGCTGACCTCGCTGATCAGCCAAGCCCCCGCCAAACCGAACGTCCGCGCCGCCGCGTTCCGGGCGATCGCCTCGTTGCCGAACGTGCGGAGCCTGGGCGAGACGGACGGCGGTGGGCAGAAGCTTCGGGTCACCCTGTCGTCCAGTCAGGTCGAGCTGGTCGTGGACCCGAAGGCCGCGCAGGTGCGGGACACCAGCTTCTTTGTTTCCTGGGAAGGCGGTCTGACGTACGCCACGAAGGAGGCGACCACCACGATACAGACCGAGTGGACGGACGAGCGGCCCCGCTGAGGCCTGACCGAGGCGAGGGTGAGGGCTTGGTCTCGGTGCGGCCGTCGTCCGCCTCGGCCAGATCCGATCCATGAGACGGTCGCATTCCGCCACCTTCACAGGGGTGGTGCGGATCTCCGTACCTGTACGTCCAGGTGAGAGCCACAGAAACCCGCTCTCACCTGGACGTGCCGTGCCAGCTGCGCCACAGCGCCGCGTATGAGCCCCCCGCCGCGACCAGTTCCTCGTGGGAGCCGAGTTCGCTGATGCGGCCGTCCTCCACCACCGCGACGCGGTCGGCGTCGTGGGCCGTGTAGAGCCGGTGGGCGATGGCGATCACCGTACGGCCGTCGAGGACGGCGGCCAGCGAGCGTTCCAGGCGGCGGGCCGCGCGGGGGTCGATCAGCGAGGTGGCCTCATCGAGGACCAGGGTGTGCGGGTCGGCCAGCACCAGCCGGGCCAGGGCCAGTTGCTGGGCCTGGGCGGGGGGAACGTGCTCGCCGCCGGAGCCGACCGCCGTGTCGAGCCCCTCGGGCAGGGCCTCGACCCAGTCCCAGGCGTCCACGGCCTCCAGCACCTCGCGAACCCGCGCGTCGTCGGCGTCGGGCCTGGCGATCAGCACGTTGTCGCGCACCGTGCCCCGGAAGATGTGGTGCTCCTGGGTCACCAGGGCGACCTGGCCGCGCAGGTCGTTCAGGGGTAGCTCGACCAGGGGGACACCGCCCACGGTGACCGAGCCGGTGCGGGGGCCGTGGATGCCGGCGAACAGGCGGCCCAGCGTGGACTTGCCCGCCCCCGACGGGCCGACCATGGCCAGCCGCTCGCCCGGCTCGACCAGCAGGTCGATGCCGTGCAGCACGTCGTGGCCCTCGCGGTAGGCGTAGCGGACGTCGTCGGCCGCCAGCGCACTGCCCTCGGGAGCGGCGGAGGTGGCCTCGCGATCATCGGGCACCTCGGCGACGCCGAGCAGCCGGGCCATGGAGGCGCCGCCGACCTGGAGCTCGTCGATCCACATCAGCAGCCGGTCGAGCGGGTCGATGAGCTGCTGGACGTAGAGCGTGGCCGCGGTGACCTGGGCCAGCGAGACCCAGCCCTGGACGTAGAACAGACCGCCGATGACCAGCGTCGCCACGATCGGGATCACGTAGCCGAGCTCGACCGAGGGAAACCAGACGGTGCGCAGCCCCAGCGTGTAGCGCTCGGCCGCCCACGAGCGGGCGATGTCGGTGTCGGTGCGGCGGTGCCGCCGCTCCTGCAGGCTCAGGGCCTCCACCGCGCGGGCGCCGCCGACCGTCTCGGCCAGCCCGTCGGTCATGTCGGCGTACGCGGCGCTCTCGCGCAGGTAACCGTCCCTGGCCCGGTTGAGATACCAGCGGGTGGAGATCCACAGGATGGGGACGGCCAGCAGCGAGGGCAGCGCGAGCAGCGGCCCGACCAGTATCAGCGCGCCGACGGTGATCAGGCAGGTGACCAGCGCGATCATCGTCTCGGGCACGGCGTGCCGTACGGTGCGCGACAGCGAGTCGACGTCACGCGAGGTCCGCGAGATCAGGTCGCCGGATCCGGCCCGCTCGACGACGGACAGCGGCAGGCCGAGCACCCGCCCGACGAACTCCTCGCGCAGCTCGGCGAGGACCTTCTCACCGAGCCTGGCCGAGGCGTAGACGGCGAACCTGACCAGCACCGCCTGGGCGACCAGGAAGCCGCCGATGGCCAGCGACACCGCGGTGACGTCGGTCCCGGTGCCGTCCTGGACGCCCTGGACGAGGCCGCCGAGCAGCCACGGCACCGCCAGGCCGGCGATGGCGGCCAGGCCGTGCAGGCCCAGCGCCACGGTGAGCCCTCCGGGATATTTCAGGGTGAGCCTGCGGGCGTACGCCCGAACCTGCGCGGTGTCGGCGACGGGCAGGATCTGCCTGCTCATGACTCCTCACCCCGGGTCACGACGGCGGTGTAGCCCGGGTGGGTGGCCAGCAGCTCCCGATGCGTGCCCTCGGCGCGCACGACGCCTCCCTCGACGTAGATGACATGGTCGGTGCGGTCGAGCACCAGCGGGCTGGTCGTGCAGACCAGCGTGGTCTTGCCCGCGCGGGCCTTGGCCAGCCGGTCGGCGATGCGGGCCTCGCTGTGCGCGTCGACCGCGCTGGTGGGCTCGATGAGGATGAGCACCTCCGGGTCGAGGGTCAGCGCCCTGGCGAGCCTGAGCCGCTGCTGCTGACCGCCGGAGAACTCCCGGCCGGCCTCGGCGACGCGCCCCTCCAGACCGCCGGGCAGCGCCTCGACGATGTCGACGGCGCACGCGGCCTGCAACGCCCGGATGATCTCCTCGTCGGAGGCGCGGCCGGTGACGTCCAGTTCGTCCCTGAGCACCCCGGCGAACAGCTGGGCCTCGTTGTCGGCGACGAGGACGCGGCGGCGGACCTCGGAGATCGGCAGGGCGTCGAGCGCCACGTCGCCGAAGTCGACGTCGCCGTCGCTGTAGCGGCCGAGCCGGTCGGCGATGGTCACGGCCTCCTCGGGGACGGCCGCCGCGACGGCGGTGAGCATGCCGGGGCGCACCGCGACCCCGGAGGTCACGTCGCGCAGCAGGCCGCCCTCCGAGCGGCCGGTGCCGCCCTCCACCTCGGGCTTCAGCGCCAGGATGCGCACCACCCTGCGGGCGGCGACGTGCCCCTTGGTCAGCTTGTCGGCCGCCTCGGTGAGGGTGCGCACCGGGGCGATCAGGAAGACCGCGTAGCCGTAGAAGGCGACGAGCTGGCCGGCGGTGATCTCGCCGCGCATCGCGAAGGTCGCGCCGAGCCAGGTCACCCCGGCGATCAGCAGTCCAGGCAGCAGGACCTGCGCGCCCTCCAGCATCGACTCGACGGAGGCCACCCGCACGCCTGCGTGACGCACTCGCTGCGACTCGGCGCCGTAGCGGTCGGCGAAGACCCGCTCACCGCCGATGCCGCGGAGCACCCGCAGGCCCGTGACGATGTCGGCGGCACGGGTGGCGAGGTCGCCCTGCAGGTCGCGGTGGTCGTTCTGGCGGCGGTGCAGCGGCTTGAGCAGGGGTGCGACGGCGACCGCCACGAGGGGCAGGCCGACCAGCACCATCAGTCCCAGTTGCGGCGAGGCGTCGATCAGGATGACGGTCACGACGGCGATGGCGACGACGGCGCCGCAGCCACGGAGCAGGATGTCCATCGCGTTGCCGATGTGGGCGATGTCGGAGTTGCCGACGCTGACCACCTCGCCGGTGGACATGCGTTTGGGCAGGGTCGCACCCAGCCGGGTCGACTGCCTGACGGTGACCTGGACGGTCCGGTAGGCGGCACTCAGCCAGTTGTAGACGGCCATCCGGTGCCGCAGGACGCCCATGACGGCCTGGGTGATTCCCAGGGCGAGCACCACGGCCCCCCAGGTGACCAGGGCCGGCAGGTCCTTGGCCGTGATCGCGTCGATGCCGTTGCCCATCGCGGCGGGTACGAGCGCCATCGCCAGCCACCACAGGATGGCGTAGCCGATGCCGAGGAGCAGCGGGCCTCGCTGCATGCGGGCCACCCACAACAGGTAACGGATCGGACTGCGGGCATCGGGAAGGCCGGGGTCGGCGGCTGGTAAGGAGCGCATCTCACAACAAGGGTCACAAACTCCGACCTGGCCCGGCAAACGATTTTCGGCCTCCCCGGCGTGTCGCCGTCAATCAGGGTTGACAAATGGACCTCGTCAACCTAAATTGACAGGCATGAGTGATACGGCGCAACTGGCATCCGACGCCGGTAGCCGCGATCCGGCTGTCGGCCTGCGGGCCGTACGGGCGCTGCGGACGCTGGTCGACCGGCTGGAGGCCCTCCAGGTGGAGAACGCCAGGGACCAGGGCTGGTCCTGGCAGGAGATCGCGCACTGTCTGGAAGTGAGCCGGCAGGCGGTGCACAAGAAGTACGCGGGCGGCCGAGGGCTGCTGAGACGGAGGGACTGACCATGTTCGAGAGGTTCACCGACAATGCCCGGCAGGTGACGGTCCTCGCCCAGGAGGAGGCGCGGCGCCTGCGGCACGGCCACATCGGCACCGAGCACCTGCTGCTCGGCCTGCTGCGCCAGGGCGACAGCGTCGGTGCCCAGGTGCTGACCGGCCTAGGCCTCACCCACGAGCGGGCCGACGAGGCGGTCGGCCGCACTCCCCGCGCCGGCGAGCTCGACGCGGAGGCCCTGGAGACCATCGGCATCGACCTCGACGCGATCCGGGAGAAGGTCGAGGCCGCCTTCGGGCCCGGCGCTCTGGATCGCCCCCACGACCGCAAGGCACCCCGGGGCCACGTTCCCTTCACCCCCGGCGCCAAGAAGACCCTGGAGCTGTCACTGCGGGAGGCCCTGCGGCTGAAGGACAAACGCATCGGCACCGAGCACATCCTGCTCGGCCTGGTCCGCGCGGGCGCGGGGCCCGGGATGCGGGTCATCACCCAGGCGGGCCTCACCGCCGACGACGTCCGCCACGAGATCGCCCGCCACCTCGGCCGGCCGGACCGGCACTGATCCGAAGGAACCGGCCGGAGTCCTCCGGCGGTCGGATCTCAGGTGTCGTCGCCCGGCATCGGAACCGTTACCCCGGCCGCACCACCACCCTGAGCGCGTCAGGAGGCGGCAGAACGGTCATCAGCCCCTCACCGGCCGGATGGGTCACGCCGGGACGGCGCGAGCCGTACATCACTTCGGATGTACGGCTCGGTGAACCCGGGAAGGCCCGGATGATCGATCGGGGCATCCGGCCCCGGGGGACGGGACCGGATGCCCGGCGACCACTTGGTCTACTTGTTGGCCTACTTGGCGGCCCGCAGGTAGTCGTGGTTCATCTGGGCGATGGTGTCCAGCGGGATGCCCTTGGGGCAGACCGCCGTGCACTCACCGGTGTTGGTGCAGCCGCCGAAGCCCTCGGCGTCCATCTGCTCGACCATCGCGACGGCACGGGAGTCGCGCTCGGGCTGGCCCTGCGGCAGCAGGCTCAGGTGGGTGATCTTGGCCGCGGTGAAGAGCGAGGCCGAGCCGTTCGGGCAGGCGGCGACACAGGCGCCGCAGCCGATGCAGGTGGCCGCGTCGAACGCCGCGTCGGCGTCGACCTTCTTCACCGGGACGCTGTGCGCGTCGGGGGCCGAACCGGCCGGGACGGAGATGAAGCCACCCGCCTGGATGATCCGGTCGAACGCCGAGCGGTCCACGACCAGGTCCTTCACCACCGGGAAGGGCGCGGCGCGCCACGGCTCGATGGTGATGACCGCGTTGTCCTCGAAGTGACGCATGTGCAGCTGACAGGTGGTGGTGGCCACCTGCTCACCGTGCGCGACGCCGTTGATGACCATGCCGCACATGCCGCAGATGCCCTCGCGGCAGTCGTGGTCGAAGGCGATCGGGTCGTCGCCCTCCAGGATGAGCCGCTCGTTGAGGACGTCGAGCATCTCCAGGAAGGACATGTCCGGTGACACGTCCTCGACCCGGTAGTTGACCATCCGGCCCCCGTCCTTGGGGCCCTTCTGACGCCAGACCTTGAGAGTGAGGTTCATACTCATGGTTCGCTTACCTCTCCTCATTCGCCGCGCGGATCGCTCGTTCCTCGCCGGCCGCTCCGCTCACTGCGTCGGATGCGCTCACTTGTAGCTCCGCTGGCTCATCTTGACGTACTCGTAGTCGAGGTCTTCCTTGTGCAGGATCGGGCCCTGCTCGCCGTACTCCCAGGCCGCGACATAGGAGAAGTTCTCGTCGTCGCGCAGGGCCTCGCCGTCGGCGTCCTGCGACTCGGCGCGGAAGTGGCCGCCGCACGACTCGGTGCGGTGCAGCGCGTCGATGCACATCAGCTCGGCCAGGTCGAAGAAGTCCCCGACCCGTCCGGCCCGTTCCAGCGCCTGGTTCAGCTCGTCGGCCTCGCCGGACACCTTCACGTTCCGCCAGAACTCCTCGCGCAGCTCGGGGATCCGCTCCAGCGCCTTGCGGAGCGACTCCTCGGTGCGCTCCATGCCGCAGTACTCCCACATGATCTTGCCGAGTTCACGGTGGTAGGAGTCCGCGGTGCGGTCGCCGTTGTTCGTCAGCAGCTTGTCGATCTTCTGGCGCACCTCGGCCTCGGCCTCGGCCACGTCGTCCTCGTCGACCTCACCGTAGGGGCCGTTCGCGAGGTAGTCGCCGATCGTGGTCGGCAGCACGAAGTAGCCGTCGGACAGGCCCTGCATCAGCGCGGACGCGCCGAGACGGTTGGCGCCGTGGTCGGAGAAGTTGGCCTCGCCGATCACGAACAGGCCGGGGATCGTGGACTGCAGGTCGTAGTCCACCCACAGGCCGCCCATCGTGTAGTGGACGGCGGGGTAGATGCGCATCGGCTGGGCGTACGGGTCCTCGCCGGTGATGCGCTCGTACATCTCGAAGAGGTTGCCGTACTTCTTCTCCACCGCGTCGCGGCCCAGACGGCGGATCGCGTCGGCGAAGTCGAGGTAGACGCCCAGGCCGCCGGGGCCGACACCGCGGCCCTCGTCGCAGACGTTCTTGGCCGCGCGGGAGGCGATGTCACGCGGGACCAGGTTGCCGAACGCCGGGTAGATCCGCTCCAGGTAGTAGTCGCGCTCCTCCTCGGGGATCGCCGAGGCCGGACGGGCGTCGCCCGCCTTCAGCGGCACCCACACGCGGCCGTCGTTGCGCAGCGACTCCGACATCAGGGTCAGCTTCGACTGGTGGTCGCCGCTGACCGGGATGCAGGTCGGGTGGATCTGGGTGTAGCAGGGGTTGGCGAACATCGCGCCGCGCCGGTGTGCCCGCCAGATCGCCGTGGTGTTGCAGCCCTTGGCGTTCGTCGACAGGAAGAACACGTTGCCGTACCCGCCGCTGGCCAGCACCACCGCGTCGGCGACGTGCCGCTCGATCTCGCCGGTGACCATGTCACGGACGATGACGCCGCGTGCCCGGCCGTCGGAGACGATCAGGTCGAGCATCTCGTGACGGGTGTGCATCTTGACGGTGCCGGCCGCGATCTGGCGCTCCAGCGCCTGGTACGCGCCGAGCAGAAGCTGCTGACCCGTCTGGCCTCGGGCGTAGAAGGTACGGGAGACCTGCGCGCCGCCGAAGGAGCGGGTGTCGAGCAGACCGCCGTACTCGCGGGCGAACGGCACGCCCTGGGCCACGGCCTGGTCGATGATGTTCACACTGACCTGGGCGAGCCGGTAGACGTTGGACTCGCGGGCGCGGAAGTCACCGCCCTTGACCGTGTCGTAGAAGAGCCGGTAGATCGAGTCGCCGTCGCCGCGGTAGTTCTTGGCCGCGTTGATACCGCCCTGGGCCGCGATGGAGTGCGCGCGGCGGGGCGTGTCCTGGTAGCAGAACGAGGTGACGTTGTAGCCGAGCTCGCCGAGGGTCGCGGCGGCCGAGCCGCCCGCCAGCCCGGTGCCCACGACGATGACGTGGAGCTTGCGCTTGTTGGCCGGGTTGACCAGCTTCGCGGAGAACTTGCGCTTCTCCCAGCGGTCCTCGATCGGGCCGTCGGGGGCCTTGGTGTCACGGATCGGCTCACCTTCGGTGTACCCCGTGCTCATCGCGGTCCTCACCCCTTGTTCTCCGTGCGGAAGACCCGCCGGGTTCGAGCTCTTGCTCACTTGATCACTCCGATCGCGACCGCCACCGGGACCGCGAGGAAGCCGATGACCAGCAGCGCCGACAGGCCCGCGGCGACGGCCTTCAGCGGGCGGTAGCTGCGGCTGCTCGCCAGGCCGAGCGTCTGGAAGGCGCTCCACAGGCCGTGGCGCAGGTGCAGGCCGACCATGACGAGGGCGAGCACGTAGAACAGGGTGACCCACCAGCGCGACGGCGCGAAGCCCTCGACCAGGCGGTCGTAGGGGGTGGCGCCGCCACCGGCCGGGTTGACCGTGCCGAACGTCAGGTCCAGCAGGTGGTAGATCACGAACAGCACGATGATGACGCCGCCGTAGCGCATGGTGTGGACCGCGTAGCCGTTCGCCCTGGACTTGCGCCTGGCCGCGTACTTGACCGGGCGGGCCTTGCTCGCCCGCCGGGCCAGGGAGATCGCCGACCACATGTGCAGGGCGACCGCGACGACCATCACGACCTCGACGACGGTCAGCAGGACCCGGTGCGGGAAGATCGGCTCGCCCATGGTCCGCAGGAAGGCCGCGTAGGAGTTGAACGACTCGGCACCGGCGAAGCTCTTGAGGTTTCCGGCCATGTGGCCGATGAGGAAGAGCACCATCACGGCGCCCGTGATGGCCATCACGGCCTTCTTGCCGTTGGAGGAGCCCAGGAAGCCGCCTTTTCGCCCGGGCTTCGCGGTCTCCGCGGGGGGTTTCACAGACGCGGTGGCGGATCCGCGCTCAATCGTGGCAGTCACCCCTGTGACGCTAGGTAAGGGGATTTATCCAAGTCCAAGTCATCGCGGATGTGGTTTCCATAGCCTGCGGCTATTACCTCTGCGTCCCCGCTGCTTCCGTTGTCGCGTCTCGCCGCGTGATGCGAGCAATCTCACATTGTCTCTCCCAGCACCACCCGCCCCGAATCCGCGGTCGGAGGGTCCGTACGCTAGGGAAACGTGCAGCTCCAGCAACTCGCCTATTTCGTGGCGGTCGCCGAGGCTCGGCACTTCACCCAGGCCGCCGAGCGGATGCGCGTAGCCCAGCCCTCGCTGAGCAAGCAGATCAAGGCCCTGGAGGCCGAGCTCGGCGCGCCGCTGTTCAGCCGTGCCCGGGGAAACGTCACGCTGACCCCCGCGGGCGAGGCGTTGCTACCACTGGCCCGCCGCATGCTGGCCGACGCCGAGACCGCCAGGAGCGAGGTCGGCGAGCTGGCCGGGCTGCGCCGCGGCCGGGTCCGGCTGGGCGCCACGCCCTCGCTCTGCGCGGGGCTGCTCGCCGACGCGCTGGCCAGGTTCCACCACGCCTACCCCGGCATCGAGCTGTTCGTGGAGGAGGGCGGCTCCCGCGACCTGGTCCGCACCCTCGCCCGGGGCCAGCTCGACCTGGCGCTGATCATCATGCCGCTGCACAGCGACGACCCCGCCCTCGTCACCGAGGAGGTGCTGCGGGAGAACCTCGTCGTCGCCTCTCCCTCGACCACTCGCGTCCGCAAGTCGTACGTGCGCATCGAGGAGTTGCGCCGCCGGCCGATGGTGATGTTCAGGCGCGGATACGACCTGCGGGAGGCCACGCTCAACGCCTGCCGGCAGGCCGGGTTCGAGCCCAGGTTCGCGGTGGAGGGCGGCGAGATGGACGCCGTGCTGCGCTTCGTGGAGGCCGGGCTGGGGGTCGCGCTGGTGCCCTCGATGGTCCTGGACGGCCGCCCGGGACTTTCCGGGACACCCCTGGCTCCTCCCGGACTGCGCCGCACCATCGCCATCGCACACCGCAAGGACGTCGAGCCCACCCGCGCGGCCCAGGCCTTCCGCGCGACCCTGCTCCTCTTCCTCGCCGAGGCCGCCCACGAGGGCAGCCTCCCCCAGGGACTGGACCTGATCATCCAGGGTTGACTCCCGGTGAGGACACCGTCGAGACCTCGCGCCGCTCGGTGCCTCCCCCGGTGTCCGGCGGGCGGTGAATCACCTCGCATCGGCATCCCAGTGGCTGAAGTGTCGCACTATTCTACGTAGCGTCGACAGGTTCTCCCGAGCTTACGAAGAGGCGTCAGTGACCGCCCCCGCCAACGAAACGCTCACGCTTCTTCTTATCGAGGATGACGCGGGCGACGCCTTTCTCGTGGAGGAGCTGCTCGGCGAGGCGGACAACCCACCGAAGATCATCTGGGTGCGGAGCCTGGCCGAGAGCAGGGTCCGGCTGACCTCCGACGTGCAGTGCGTGCTCGTCGACCTCTCCCTGCCCGACGCGACCGGCCTGGAGGCACTGGAGCAGGTGCTCTCGATGGCGCCGCATGCCGCCGTGCTCGTGCTGACCGGCCTGAACGACGCCCACGCCGGTGTGGAGGCGGTCGCCGCGGGCGCCCAGGACTTCCTGGTCAAGCAGGACGTGGAGGGTCGCCTGCTGGCGCGGGCGATCCGCTACGCGATGGAGCGCAAGCGCGCCGACCTGGCCCAGCGCAGGCTGGTCGAGGCCGAACTGCTCACCAAGGAGAACTCCCGCCTCGAACGCGGGCTCCTCCCGGTCCCGCTGCTGACCACGGAGGTTCTGGAACACCACGCCCGCTACCTGCCAGGACGCAGGCGCGCCCTGCTCGCCGGTGACTTCTGGGACACCGTGCAGAGCCCCGACGGCGCCGTCCACGTGGTGGTCGGCGACGTGTGCGGGCACGGTCCCGACGAGGCCGCGCTGGGGGTCGCGCTCAGGATCGCCTGGCGGACCCTGGTCCTGGCCGGGCACACCGGCAACGAACTGCTCGGCACGCTGGAGTCGGTGCTCCGCCTGGAACGCAAGTCGGCGGAGATCTTCACCACCCTGTGCATCGCCACCATCGACCCCGCGCTCAGCCACGCGCGGATGCACGTGGTCGGCCACCCGCCGCCGCTGCTGATCCGCGACGGCGCGATCGGCGTGGTGCCGGGCACCCCCTCGGGACCGCCACTGGGCATCTTCCAGGACGTGCACTGGTCGGAGATCGACGTCGCGCTCGGCGACGACTGGTCGCTGCTGCTCTACACCGACGGGCTGATCGAGGCCACCGTGGGCGGCGGACCCGACCTGCTCGGCACCGAGGGCCTGCTCAGCCTCGTCCAGGAGCAGGGCGGGATCGAACTCGACCGCCTCATCGAGCGCGTCATCGAACTGAACCGCGACGCGCTCAGCGACGACCTGGCGACCGTGCTCATCTCCCGGAACGGAAAACGATGACCGAGCGCTCGGATCGCGGCACCAGTCCCAAGCCCCTGCCCGCGCCCACCCCCGCGAAGGGTTTCGGGAGGCTCCCGGTGGGACGCTGGTTCATGTTCGCCGGGGTGGGCATCGCACTGATCTTCATGGTCTCGGCCGTCGTCACGATCAGGTCGATCGAGGACGCGCGCCAGGCCAGGGAGACCCTAGTGGACGTCATCGACCCGGCGACGCTGCGCACCCTGGAGATCTCCAACGCGCTGACCGCGCAGGAGAGCTCGGTGCGGGCGTACGGCAGGACCAACGAGGACAGCTCCCTGAACGACTACCGGAAGGCGCTCGCCGAGGAGGACGGCGCGATGGCGGCGCTCAGCGCGCTGGTCCCCCGGATGCCGGAGCGGCAGGCGGTCAGCGCCGAGGTGGCCCGGCTGAAGGCCGGCGGAGACGCCTGGCGGCGCGACTACGCGGAGCAGGTCATCGCCTCGGTGCCGACGCTGAAGACCGACGCCGCCCGGCAGAACGCCACGGTCAACGCCACCCGGTTCACCGAGATCCGGCAGTCCCTCTCGGATCTGCAGAGCCACCTGAGCCGGCTGCACGAGATCGGCAGCGCTCAGCTCGACCGCGGCTGGCAGGCCCTCTACATCGCGCTCATCGGGGTGGCCGGGGCACTGGTCGCGGCCGCGATCGTCGCGGCCCTCATCGTGCGCCACGCGGTGCTCCGCCCGCTGGCGGAGCTGAACGAGCAGGTGCGCGCGGTCGCCCAGGGGGACTTCGACCACAAGCTCGGGGTCGAGCACCCCGCCGAACTGGCCGAGCTGTCCGGCCACGTCGACGCGATGCGCCGCCGCATCCTCGCCGAGTGGCACCGGGCCTCGGAGACGCAGCGCAAGCTGGAGGACCAGGCGACGGAACTGAGGCGCTCCAACAGCGAGCTGGAGCAGTTCGCCTACGTGGCCAGTCACGACCTGCAGGAGCCGCTGCGCAAGGTGGCCAGCTTCACCCAGATGCTGGAGCAGCGCTACGGCGACCAGCTCGACGATCGCGCCAAGCAGTACATCGCCTTCGCGGTCGACGGCGCCAAGCGCATGCAGATGCTGATCAACGACCTGCTCGACTTCTCCCGGGTCGGCAGGACGGGCGGCGAGCGCACCGGCATCGACGCCACGGTGCCGCTCAAGGCCGCGCTGAACAACCTCGCCGCGCCGATCGAGGACGGTGGGGCGACGGTGACCTACGACGAGCTGCCCCGGGTGCACGGCAACCGGGTGCAGCTCACCCAGCTCTTCCAGAACCTCATCGGCAACGCGATCAAGTTCCACTCGCAGGATCCGCCGGAGATCCACATCGGGGTGCGGCGCGACGGGGACATGTGGGAGTTCTCCTGCACCGACAACGGCATCGGCATCGACAGTAAATACACCGACCGCATCTTCCTGATCTTCCAGCGCCTGCACGGGCGGGACGTCTACGCGGGCACCGGCATCGGGTTGGCTCTCTGCAAGAAGATCGTCGAGTACCACGGCGGTCGCATCTGGCTGGACACCGAGGACGGCGAACCCGAGAACACCACCAGAACCGGTACGACCTTCCGCTGGACCCTTCCCTCAGGAGAAATCACCGATGAATGACCTGCGCTGGATCGACGTCCTGCTGGTCGAGGACGACCCGGGCGACGTCCTGCTGACCCGGGAGGCGTTCGAGCTCAACAAGGTCCGCAACAAGCTGCACGTGGTCAACGACGGCGAGCAGGCCATGTCCTTCCTCCGTAAGGAGGGCGAGTACGCCGACGCGCCCCGGCCCGACCTGATCCTGCTCGACCTCAACCTGCCCCGCAAGGACGGCCGGGAGGTGCTCCAGGACATAAAGGCCGACGAGAAGCTCCGCGGGATCCCGGTGGTGGTGCTGACCACGTCGGAGTCCGAGGAGGACATCCTGCGCAGCTACCACCTGCACGCCAACGCCTACGTTTCCAAGCCCGTCGACTTCGACCAGTTCATCAGCGTGGTCCGGCGGATCGACGACTTCTTCGTGACCGTCGTCAAGCTGCCCAACTCCGGCCAGCACTACTGACGGCACGCCACGCCCGGCGGCGGGATCTCCCGGTCCGCCGGGTGTCGTCCATCCGGGCGAGATCCCCGCGGGCGGGATTCCCGTGCCCGTTTTCACCGCCCCCGAGACCTCCCTGTGATCGTCCACCTCTTGAGACGTCGCAGGCAGGACACCTCCGCGCGCCAACGTGACAGGAATCACACCTGGCTAGTGAAATTACCAGTGACCTCGCTCACATAACCCCCGGGCTCCGTCGTAACGTATCCCCCACCAACATGCGCGCGCACGTGTGAGCCGGCGCGACCATGGCCCAGCGCGCGGCACAACTGAAACGACCCGGACCCCAAGGCGAGCGGGGTTCGCGGGAGGTGGAGAGGTCTCGATGACCCAGACAACGGCCGAGAGCCCGGCCAGAAGGCAACGTGCGCAGATCAAGGAGCGCACCCTGCGAACCGACCCGTGGTGGCGCTATCCACTGGTCACATTCATCATCTTCACGGCATTCCTCGTCTACGCCACGTGGGCGATCTTCGACGCGAGCTACTTCGTGTCCCCATATCACGCGCCGTTCGCGTCGCCCTGTCTCGCGACGAGCTGCCCGGAGGAGGCGCGACTGTTCGGCCTCGCCCCGTTCGGCGACTGGTACGCCCTGCCCCCGGGACTGCTGATCCTCGGCCTCCCCGCGGGGTTCCGCTTCACCTGCTACTACTACCGCAAGGCCTACTACCGGGGGTTCTGGCTCTCGCCCCCGGCGTGCGGGGTGGCCGAGCCGCACAAGAAGTACACTGGTGAGTCGCGCTTCCCTCTGATTCTTCAGAACATTCACCGTTACTTCTTCTACGCGGCGATCGTCATCGGCCTCGTCCTGGCGTACGACGCGGTGAAGGCGCTGATCGCCAAGCCGACCGGCCTGGGCACGTGGATCCTGATCGTCAACGCGATCCTCATCAACCTGTACACGCTGTCGTGCCACTCCTGCCGGCACATCACGGCCGGGCGCCTGAACCACTTCTCCAAGCACCCGGTCCGCTACCGGGCCTGGGGCATCGTCTCCAAGCTCAACGCCAAGCACCAGGAGCTCGCACTGATCTCCATGTTCAGCGTGATGGGCGCCGACATCTACGTCCGACTGGTCGCCAAGAACATCATTCCCTTCCCGTTCGCATAAGGATCACCAGTGGAAATCGAGCGTCACGAATACGACGTCGTCGTCATCGGCGCCGGCGGAGCGGGGCTGCGGGCGGCCATCGAGGCCCGCCAGCAGGGCAAGCGCACGGCGATCGTCTGCAAGTCCCTGTTCGGCAAGGCGCACACGGTCATGGCCGAGGGCGGCGCCGCCGCGGCCATGGGCAACGTCAACAGCGACGACAACTGGATGGTGCACTTCCGCGACACCATGCGGGGCGGCAAGTTCCTCAACAACTGGAGGATGGCCGAACTGCACGCCAAGGAGGCGCCCGACCGGGTCTGGGAGCTGGAGGCGTGGGGCGCGCTGTTCGACCGCACCAAGGACGGCAAGATCAGCCAGCGTAACTTCGGCGGGCACGAGTACCCGCGGCTGGCCCACGTCGGCGACCGCACGGGCCTGGAGCTGATCCGCACCCTGCAGCAGCGGGTGGTCGCGCTCCAGCAGGAGGACGAGAAGCTCCACGGTGACGCCGAGGCGTACATCAAGGTCTTCCAGGAATGCACGGTGACCCGCCTGCTCAAGGACGGCGACGCCATCTGTGGCGCCTTCGGCTACTGGCGGGAGAACGGCAAGCTCATCCTGTTCGACGCCCCCGCGATCGTGCTGGCCACCGGCGGCATCGGCAAGTCGTACGTGGTCACGTCCAACTCGTGGGAGTACACCGGCGACGGCCACGCGCTGGCCCTGCTGGCCGGGGCGAACCTGATCAACATGGAGTTCATCCAGTTCCATCCCACCGGGATGGTCTGGCCGCCCTCGGTCCGGGGCATCCTCGTCACCGAGTCCGTCCGCGGCGACGGCGGGGTGCTGAGGAACTCCGAGGGCAAGCGCTTCATGTTCGACTACATCCCCGAGGTGTTCAAGGACAAGTACGCCACCTCCGAGGAGGAGGGCGACCGCTGGTACACCGACCAGGCCAACAACCGCCGCCCTCCGGAGCTGCTCCCCCGCGACGAGGTCGCGCGGGCCATCAACTCCGAGGTGAAGGCGGGACGCGGATCGCCCCAGGGCGGCGTCTACCTCGACGTCTCCACCCGCCTCCCGGCCGCCGAGATCATCAGGCGGCTGCCGTCGATGCACCACCAGTTCAAGGAACTGGCCGACGTCGACATCACCAAGGAGGCCATGCAGGTCGGCCCGACCTGCCACTACATCATGGGCGGCGTCGAGGTCGACGCCGACACCGGCGCGGCGGCCGTACCCGGCCTGTTCGCGGCCGGTGAGGTCTCCGGCGGCATGCACGGCTCCAACCGGCTGGGCGGCAACTCGCTGTCGGACCTGCTGGTGTTCGGCCGCCGCGCGGGCATGGGAGCGGCCTCGTACGTGGACGGCCTGTCCGCCCGGCCGAAGATCTCCGAGGAGTCCGTGGCCAAGGCGAGCGCGGAGGCGCTGGCCCCGCTGGAGCGCTCGGGCGAGAACCCGTACGAGGTCCACCACGAGCTGCAGCGGACGATGAACGAGCTGGTCGGCATCATCCGCAAGTCCGAGGAGGTCTCCGAGGCGCTGGAGGCGGTGGAGAAGCTCAAGGAGCGGGCCCAGAACGTCGGCGCGGCCGGCAGCCGGATCTACAACCCGGGCTGGCACCTCGCCCTCGACCTGCGCAACATGCTCCTGGTCTCGGAGTGCGTGGCGAAGGCGGCGCTGCTGCGCGAGGAGAGCCGCGGCGGCCACACCCGTGACGACTTCCCGGTCATGTCCGCCGAGTGGCGGACCAAGATCCTGCGCTGTGCCCTCACCCCGGACGGCTCAGGCATCACGGTCGAGGAGCAGGTCCAGACCGCGATGCGGGACGACCTCATCACGCTGTTCGACCGCGACGAGCTGAAGAAGTACATCACCGAGGAAGAGCTGGCCGCCTTTGACGCGCTGGCCAAGGAGTAACCATGAGTTACAAGGCGAAGTTCCGCGTCTGGCGGGGCGAGGGCGGCGAGGGCAAGCTTGAGGACTTCACCGTCGAGGTGAACGAGGGCGAGGTCGTTCTCGACATCATCCACAGGCTCCAGGCGACCCAGGCCCCCGACCTCGCCGTCCGCTGGAACTGCAAGGCCGGCAAGTGCGGCTCGTGCTCCATGGAGATCAACGGCAGGCCGAAGCTCGGGTGCATGACCCGGATGTCCACCTTCAGCGAGGAGGAGACGATCACCGTGACGCCCATGCGGACGTTCCCGGTGATCAAGGACCTGGTCACGGACGTCTCGTACAACTACCAGAAGGCCAGGGAGATCCCGTCCTTCACTCCTCCGGCCGACGTGAAGCCGGGCGAGTACCGCATGCAGCAGATCGACGTCGAGCGGTCCCAGGAGTTCCGCAAGTGCATCGAGTGCTTCATGTGCAACAACGTCTGTCACGTCATCCGTGACCACGAGGAGAACAAGCCCGGCTTCGCCGGTCCGCGCTTCCTGATGCGGATCGCCGAGCTGGACATGCACCCGTACGACGTGGCCGACCGCAAGGACTCCGCTCAGGAGGAGCACGGCCTGGGCTACTGCAACATCACCAAGTGCTGCACCGAGGTCTGCCCCGAGCACATCAAGATCACTGACAACGCGCTGATTCCCATGAAGGAGCGCGTCGTCGACCGGAAGTACGATCCGCTGGTCTGGCTGGGCAACAAGATCTTCAAGCGTTCCGGCTCGAAGAGCTGACATCTGCACGGCGGCGCCGCCCACGGGGCTCTCCCCGGGCGGCGCCGCTGTGTTTCCCCAGCGTTTCAAGCCCGCGGCCTACCACGGTGCTCAGACGCCCGCGACTTTCTGCAGTGTCTCAGGCCGGCGGCGCGATCAGAGACTCGGGAGAGCCGCGGCCGGCCACGGCGGTGACCGCCGGGCCGGCGGAGGTCAGCTGGAACGGCGGAAGAGACCGCGCTTCTTCTTGCCGGCGTCCTGACCGGGGAGCGGGTAGACCGCCGTCGAGGCCGGCCCCATGGGAGGCTGCTCGCCGGCGTCCGGCCGATTACCGGGGCCACCGTAGGTCCCCGGACCACCGGGGCCGATCAGCGTCGCCGGATCACCGCCGGGGCCACCGTGACCACCGTGAACCGGCGGGCCGCCACTGCCGTGAGCCCCGCCGGCGGGACCCCCGTGGCCGCCAGGGCCGCCAGGGCCGCCTCGGGAAGGCTCCTGCGGGAACGGCGCCCCGGGGAACTCGGGCTGCCCCTGCGGGAAACGCCCCTCGCGAGGCTCGGGGCCGAGGTTCTCCGGCCGGCCGGGCCGGGTACGCTCGTCCGGCCCACCCTGACCCGGAGCGCCCTGCGACTCGGGTCCGAAGGGCTGGAAATCGCCCTGGGGGCGGTCCGGCAGGTTCCGATCATCCTGCGGTTCCTGGCCGAAGGGCTGGGTGCCGTGGAACGCGGCCGCCGAGCCGTCCTGGCCCTCCGGGCCGTAGGGCACCTGCCCCTGGACGGTCTGCCGGCCGTACGGGTCGCCGTGGCCGGTGGCCTGCTGCTCGTAGCCGGGCGGGGGCAGGTACGCCGTCGTCTGCTCGTAGCCGTAGGGGTACTGCCCGGGGGCGTAACCCTCCGGGTAGACCGGAGAGTACATCTGCATCGGGACGAGGCTGATGATCGGCGCGTAGGCCGTGCCGCCCTGGTAGGGGCCGGGAACGAAACCGGGTCCGGCGGCGTAGCCGGGACCGCCGTGATAGGCCATCGGGTCCATCGAATCGACGCGGGGACCCATTCCCCGGGGACCGGCCCGGCGGATGGCCGCGGCGTGGGCCAGGCGGCGCAGCCTGCCCTCGAAGATCAGCACGGCGAACAGCACCAGCAGCACCAGGATCAGCGCCGGGATGCCGAGCTGGCGGCTCAGCGTGGCCCCGTCGAACTCGGCGTTCGCGTTGCGGATCTCGGCCACGGAGGAGCCGGAGGCGTTCTCGTCGAACGTGGCGCTCTCTTGGGGGGTGGGCGTGGCGGCGGGAAGCGTGTCCGACGGGGTACTGGCCGGGAACTGGACCTCCGCCTCCTCGGACGCCGAAGGGCTGGTCTCGGTCTCCGGCGGAGCGATCGGGGCCGTGGTCTCCTGAGCCGGCGGAGCGACCGGCTCCTGCGGGGGCGGGGTCGGGGTCTTCGGGGGCTTCGCCGGAGGGACGGTCACCGTGGTGGTCACGGTCTTCTGCGGGACCGGGGTCTCCTCCGTGCCGCCCCCGGGATCCTCGGTGACCGTGACCGTGACGATCGGCGTGGGTTCCTCACAGGGCCCCGCCGGATCGACGTCACATCCGGGGATGTACGACGGGTCGGCGACCATCGTCCTGACCGTCGCGCCGGCCACGGAGGAACCGGTGAGCGGTGCCACGGCGACCAGGAAGGCACCGCTGATCCCCAAAGACATCACAACGGCGGAGACAGCTGCCCTGAGCCGTGCTCGCGTCACCGGTGCCCTCCGTGCAATCAACCATGAACACGTCAAAGAAATACTAGTTGGGCAAAAGTAACAGTAAATCGCCTTTTACAAAACGTGTCGCGAACGACGGCGGCGCTGGATCCTCCGCTGCAGCCAGAGGAGGCCGATGAGTGCTCCCACCGCTGCTCCCACCGCTGGTAGGCCCCGTACTCCGGTCAGCAGCGGGCTTGACTCGGCGACCGCCTGGACCGGGGTGTCCGGACCGTCGAGATCCTGCGGGAGGGGCGCACCCTGCGGTACCGGGACCTGAGCGGCGGCGGGGAAGGATCCCGCCGGCGGCAACTGGAGCTGGGGCCCGGTTCCGAGACCGGGCTCCGCCACCCCCGCGGAGGCCGGCGGCACCTGCGACGGTATGCCCGGCACCTGCCCCATGGGCAGCGGCGGTACCTGCTGCGGCACCATCGGTGCCTGGCCGCCCGGCACCTGCCCCATGGGCACCTGCTGTCCCGCTCCCGGGAAACCGGTCCCAGGGAAACCGGTCCCTGGGTAGCCCGTCCCTGGGTAGCCCGTCCCTGGGTAGCCGGGACCGACCGGCCCGCCTGCTTCCCGTTGCGGCGCACCGGGCCGGCCGGCCTTCCCCTGCCCGCCTGCCCCCGGATGGCCCGGAAGCATCGGCTGCCCCATCCCCTGCGGCTGCGCGCCGAGCTGACCGGGCTGGACGAGCATGCCCTGACCGAGCTGACCGGGCATGCCCTGGCCTGGCTGGACGAGCATGCCCTGTCCCGGCTTAGCCGGCCGGCCAGGCATGCCCTGACCGGGCTGGACGAGTTGTCCGGCCGGCCACTGGACGGCCCCCGGGTAACCGGGCCCCATCGGCGCCACCACCGGGCGGCGCGCTCCGGGCTTGCCGATCACCGCCTGGCCGCCTGCCGGATAGCCGGGCCCCACGGGCCCGGGCATCGGCCGGCCCGCCCCCTCGCGGCGCGCGGCGGACCGGCAGGCCGCCCGCTGCTTCCTGGACATCTTCCGCCCGGCCGCCCCGCGTCCCGCGTGAGCCCCCATGACCGGATGGTTCCTGCCGTTCTGCCGCTGAAGGAGATGTTCCTCAGGTGTTTTCACCGGCTTCGGTACGACGACGGCCGGGCCATGGCCGGCCACACCGTCACTCGTCTCCGGTGCGGCGCCCGGAACGGCGGCGTCGGCGGGAAGCCGCGTTCCCGGCTGAACCGAGCCCTCGGGAGCCACCGGGGCCGAGGGAGCCACCGAGGTCGAGGGAGCCACCGAGGTCGAGGGCACGGCCGTGCTCCCGCCCATGCCCGTAGTGGAACTGCCGCCCGTACCCGCCACGACCGATCGCGGCACCTCGGGGCCCGACGGCCTTTCCAGAACATCAAAAAGGAACGCCAGCGTGCGCTGCTCGGCCTTCTCCGCCTCCGACGCGCCGGGGGCGATCTTCGGAACCCAGCCCCGCTCCCCGACTGCCTGGGGAGCGTTGAGGACCAGGTCGACGCCACCGAGCGTCTCCACGCCCGCGTGCGGATCCGCGGTCCAGGCCGAGGTGGCATCTCCCAGATAAATCCTGGAAGGGCCGGAGACCTCCGGAGCACCGGAGACGGGCAGAGTCTGCCTGACCTCCCTCTGGGCGTGGGCCGGCTCCGGGCTCCCCGCGGCGTCCCGGATCTGCCGCGTCACCGCGTCCGGCCCCCCGACGGTGTCCCCGGCAGTGCCCCCGACGGTGCCCCCGGCGGTGTCCCCGACGGTGCCCCCGGCGGTGCCCCCGACGGTGCCCCCGGCGGTGCCCCCGATGGTGCCCCGCACCTGCCGGGTCACCACATCCGAGCTCTTGAGCGTGCCCTGCCCCTGCTGCACCGTCTCGCCACCGGGTCCGCGCATCCGGGCCATCGCGGTCAGCGTGATGTCCCGGGGACGCTGCGGCGCGGCGAGCAGCACGTCGACGAGCCCGCCGTCGGCGGGCAGGTCACCGACCGAGCAGACCGCCGTCCCCTTGGGGAGCGGTGTCGCGGGCCTGGTCGCCACCGGGCACTCGATGCTTCTGAGGGCATCGGCGGGGGTCGTCACGACCGCCAGCCGCGCGCCGGTGCCCGGCCCTCCCAGGCGGATGCGGAAGCGGATCACCTCGCCGGTGCGGCTCCACCGCGACCACGTACCGGAGGCGGCGGCCAGGTCGAGGGGCGACTCGACCGGCTCGGCCGGCTGGGCGGCGTACACCCCCGAGGCGCCGCCGAGGATGAGCACCCCCGCTCCGACCGCCGACACGATCCGAGTACCACGCCACCATACGGTCACCGCATATCTCCGTTCCCCGGGTACGGACCCGCGACATCGCCACGTCCAGTAGCAGTTATGTCACGGTGCGGAGTCGATCAATCCTTATTGAACCGACCTTGCCCATCGTTGAGACGACCTTGTACCGCCCGCACGATTGGAAGGTCCGCGGGCAGCCACGCCACGTCGTAGAGCTCGTCCACCTCCAGCCAGCGCAGATCCAGGTGCTCCCTGGTCTCCGGCCTGCCCTCGGCGATCACCGCGAACCAGACCCGCAGGACGTAGCCGCCGGCGAGCGCCCAGTCGCCGCCGACCTGCTCGCCCACCTCGATCAGTACGCCGAGCTCCTCCTGGCACTCCCTGACCAGCGCCGTGTGCTCGTCCTCGCCGGGGTCGACCTTGCCTCCCGGCAGCTCCCAGCCGCCGGCCAGCTCGGGAGGGTCGGCGCGCTGGGCGGCGAGCAGCCTGCCCTGGCCGTCGACGATGGCGGCGCCCACAACGACCTTTTCCGTGACTCCTCCGCTCCCCGAGAAAAGCGGCTGCTCGCTTTCCCCGGCCGAGTTGGGCGATGGTCAAGCCCTGACCGCTTCGAACACAGGAACCGTAACAGGAAGCGATTCACCTGCCGGGTAGGCCAGGCCGTCCCCTTTCCAAACGTGACGCCCCGATTCTGTCAGCCCTGCTCCCTCAACTTGAGTTGCTCCAGGATCTGGGGGTGTTGCAGCGGCCGGGTGAATCCCATGATGTTGGCGCGTTCCCGGTAGGTGGTGACCTTGATCGGCCCGCAGAGCCGGCATCTCGCCTCGATCATCTTGCCCGGCGACACCACCATGCCCACGTGCCCCGGACGGTTCGGGCCGGTGCCGGGACCGGCGTTGAAGAAGACGAGATCCCCCGCCTGCTCCTGCCCCGCGGGGATCTTCACGCCGAACGGCCACTGGACGAACGTGGTGCGCGGGATGGTCAGGCCGACGCTCCGGTAGGCCATGTAGATGATCCCCGAGCAGTCGTAACCGGCGGGCCCCGTACCGCCCCAGATGTAGGGCTTGCCCCGCTGGGCCAGCGCGTACTGCAGGATCCCGGCCACCGTGCCGGTCGGCGCCGCCTCCAGCATGGGTTCGTCGCAGCTGTCGTCCGCCTCGGGCGGGGTGGTGACCTCGCCGTCCTTGGCGTACTTCTTGGCGATCTCCATGACCTGGTCGACGTACCACCAGGCACGGTTGTAGACGAACAACGAACGCCGTACGTTCTCCGGCGCGCCGTTCCGCTTCAGCATCTTCGCCGCGCCTAGGATGGCGTCAGCCGGGTTGTACACGTCGGCCCAGCCGTCTCCGTCGCCGTCGGAGGCGTAGCCGTTGAACGTGGACGGGATCTTGATCTTGGCCTTGCCGCCCCAGGTGCTGATGAGAAACTGCATCGGCCCGGCGGC
Source organism: Streptosporangium sp. NPDC006013 (assembly GCF_040614275.1). Classification (NCBI taxonomy): domain Bacteria; kingdom Bacillati; phylum Actinomycetota; class Actinomycetes; order Streptosporangiales; family Streptosporangiaceae; genus Streptosporangium; species Streptosporangium sp. NPDC006013. The sequence continues at coordinate 1,422 of NZ_JBEXUE010000085.1, read as the reverse complement.
GCCCGCGTAGTTGACGCCGCTGCGCACGCCGGGGAGCGTGGAGCGGCCGTGGTCGGTCTCGCGCTTGCCGACCCCGGCGAGCACGTTCCACTGCACGCCGACCTTCTGCCCGTGCTCGCGATAGAGCTTCAGATACTCCTCGGGGATGTCGGACGTCGCGGTCTCCGACTCGTCGCCCACCGTCTGGACGTTCTTCCCGCAGTCGGGTTGCGCCTGCCCGGTGATGGAGGGGAACGAGGGAAAACCGCTGATCATCATCATCGGCGCCATGATCAGCGTGATCATGCAGAGTCCGGCGACTCCGAGGACCAGCGCGAGGCGGAGGTGTCTGTTCTCCCTCATGAGGTTCCGCCGTTCATCCGGCCGCGCCGGTCTCGGAAGGCTGTTCGTCTCCCTCCTGGCCGGAATCCGCCGGCTGGAGGTCGTGGACACGCCATTCGGCACCGACCTGGATGAGCGTGACGGCGTACTCCGCGGTCCTCTCGTTCACCCCGCTCTTGGCCGTGACGTTCTGGGTGCCGACGACCACGAACACCACCGAGGCGCTGTTGATCTGCCGGATCTCCTTCACCCGTGCCGCGCCGACCGAGACGACCTCGTCGGCCTTGTTCGCCTCGATGGTGCCCGGCGAGGTGACCGTACGCAGCAGCACCCCGGAGAACTCAGCCGTGGTGTAACCCTTGAGGCGGTCGCCGTAGACCGCCGGGTCCTCGTCGTAGCTGAACGTGCCGTACTCGGCGGTGAAGCGCTGCGCGTAGTCGGCGGCGGCCGCCAGCTCCTGCTTGGTCATCGGCAGGTAGGAGTAGACGTCGAAGGGCGCGTTGCTGGCCGTCGCCTCCGGGCGTGTCGGCTCCGCGACCGGCTCCTGTCCCGATGCCACGGTACGGGTGGCACCCGCGGGCTCTGTCGGGTTCTCCACCCCGCCGCCGCTCTCCGGCCACATGGTCAGGTAGACGCCGACCACCGCGAGCACCGCGACCAGCACCGCGAAGACGGCTCCCCGCCGGTTGCCTCCCTCGGTCAACGTCAGTCCCTGTCCGGGTTGGACGGGCGGAGCCAGAACGGTGGCGGCTCACCGGCATCACCACCGCGCTCCGCTCGCCTGGTTATCCAGAGCGGTGGCGCCTCGGACGACCTGCCCCCGGCGTCCCGGTTCCGCGAACCGCCGGAGGAACTCCGCGAGCCGCCGAAGATGCTCTCGCCCGACCTCGAACCGCCCGAGCCCTTCGACCCCGAGGAGCCACGGGAGGAGCCGCCGTTACGCGACCCCGAGCCGGAGCCGCCTCGCGAGGAGCCGCCGAAGATGCCGCCGCCCGACCGGCCGCCGCCACCCGAGGACGGCGCGGCGGGCCTGACCGCCGAGGGGCCGGACGACCTGCCCGCCGAGGACCCCCCGTTGCCCGAGGAACCGCCTTGCGGCGC
>NZ_JBEXUE010000084.1:0-27901 GCF_040614275.1 Streptosporangium sp. NPDC006013 | reverse complement strand
TCTGCGACGACCTCGGCGTCTACCGGGAGGACGGCGGGAAGCCCGTGCACGACTTCACCCGGGTGGACGAGGTCTATGACACGATCACCGCGTTCGGCATGCGGCCGATCGTGGAGCTGTCGTTCATGCCGCGCGACCTGGCCTCCGACCCGTCGAAGACGGTCTTCGGCTACGGGGCGATCATCTCACCGCCCAGGGACTACGACCGGTGGGGCGACCTGGTCCGCGACCTCACCCGGCACCTCGTCGACCGGTACGGCCTGCGGGAGGTGGTCGACAACTGGGCCTTCGAGGTGTGGAACGAGGCCAACCTGGAGGTCTTCTGGAGCGGTACGCCACAGGAGTTCTTCCGGCTGTACGACGTGTCGGCGGCGGCGGTCAAGGACGTTCACCCGGACATCCGCGTCGGCGGCCCGTCGTCGGCGGCCAACGGCTGGGTCCAGGAGCTGATCGACCACGTGGACGCCTCGGGCGCGGCGCTCGACTTCGTCTCCACCCACACCTACGGCAACGCCCCGCTCGACTGGCGGCCCGTCCTGGAACGGCACGGCCGCGAGGGCACGCCGATCTGGTGGACGGAGTGGGGTCCGACCCCCACCCACTTCCACGGCATCGGCGACGGGCCGTTCGGGGCGGCGTTCCTGTTGCACGGGATGAGGTCGGCGGCCGGACGGGTGGACGCGCTGGCCCACTGGGTGGCCTCGGACCACTTCGAGGAGCTGGGCCGCCCACCGGCACTCTTCCACGGCGGGTTCGGCCTGCTCACGGTCGGCAACCTGCGCAAGCCCCGTTATCTCGCGCTCACCCTGGCCGACCGGCTGGGCGCGGACGAGCTCGCCTGCTCGGCCACCGGCGACGTCGCGGGAGTCGAGGCGTGGGCGGCGCGCTCGGCCACCGGCGCCGTCGGGGTGCTGGTGTGGAACGGCACCCTCGACCAGGACAGAGCCGACGGCGAGGAGATCCTGTCGCGCGAGGTCACCCTCACCGTCGAGGGACTGGCCACGGGGAAGTACGCGGTCAGCCACCACCGGATCGACGAGAGGCACTCCAACATACGGGCGGTCTGGGCGGAGATCGGCGGGGGCGCGGACTGGCCCGAGGGCGAGCAGTGGGAACGGCTCCACACCGCGAACAGCCTGGACGAGCTGGAACCCGCCCGTACCGTCCACGCGGAGAATGGGACCTTGCGGCTGGAGTTCACGCTGCCCATGCCCGCCGTCTCCTACCTGGAGTTCACCCCGGCGTGACGGGGGCGCGAGTACATCCGGCCGCCGGTGAGGTTCCGCGCGTTCCGAGGGGCGTGTGCCGGGACGGGTCCCGGTCATCTCGGTGGGCATCTGACGGCGATTTGATGGGTTTTGGCAGTGTTTCGGCCATCCTGAAGCGCTTCGATCGAGCGGTATGTAGCGTTTCGAAGTGCAGGCTTGGTGATGTTCTCATGTTGTCGGCGGGCCATTCTCATGTTGACAGGAGCGGATTCCTGTTGCATTTTGGCGACACCATTTAACCTACCGGAAACATGATCACTTAAAGCAGTCGAGTAGTGACTCATTGCAGAATTCCGGCATCAATCGTCTTTATCGTCATCTCGTGCCGATGAATCGTTCATCTGCCGTACACCGCACGGCACTCCAGCCCGACTTGTATGCGCGTTTAGGGAATCCGCGGCACCCACAGGGGGCGTCCTTCCTGAACCGACAGCGAGGAAAAATGTTTGGTAGCGGTATCAACTGGGTGATGAGCCGGCCGGCTCATCACCATGTCCGGAGGGTGATCGCGGTCGCGATGACCGCCGCCGTTGCGCTGGCCGTGAATGTGACGCTGCCCGCGCCCGCCCAGGCCGCGGGGTACGTCGGCGAGAGCATCCTGCGGAGCAGGTTGACCAAGCAGTGCCTGGACAGCAATTTCGCCGGGCAGGTGTACACGCTGCCGTGCAGCGCCCGCGGCACCAACGACCACCAGATCTGGGAGCCGCTCCTTCAACTGCGCAGCGGCCCCGGCGGCCCCGCATATGACATCGTCGCCCTCAAGAACAAGGCGACAAAGATGTGCCTCGCGTTCGTTTACTCGGGCTCCAGGATCAAGACGACCTCCGAGTGCAGCGACGCCAATTCCGCTCTCGACCCCGAGTGGTATGCGCAGGGCACGGGCTGGAGGGACGTCGTCTTCTACCAGTGGCACGGCAATCCCAGCAGGAAGTGGACTTTGTTCACCGATGTATCCGGCGCTGTCTACTCGCAGATCACCGGCAACTACCAGAACGAGCACTGGCAGTTCGACTGGTAAACACCCGTCCGAGATCCCCGCGTAACTCATGGTGAGTCGCGCGAGCGTGAAGGTGTGTTGACTCCGGCCTCGCCGAGGGTGGACAGAGGTTGCATCTGCCCCCGGCGAGGCCGCGGTCACCATCGAGTAATCACGTCAGCCGGCGGTACCTGCCGAAACAAGGAGCAGGCCGTCGGCTCGGCCTGGGCTGTCAGGGAAACCACACGGTGCTCTTTTGCGGTTGATGCGAGCCCTCGATTTCTGTCGATGGGCTTTGACTTCATGAGTGGAGGCGGGATGGCTGTCAGTTCTGTCGGCAACATCGGAGCGCGGGGGTACTGGCGGCCACCACGATCTCGCGGGTGGGGCCGGATAGCGGTCGCGATCATGGTCATGGTCTCGTTGGTGGTGAACCTGGCGCAGACGGCTCAAGCGGCCGAGAGCCTTCCCACCACCTACACGATGACCTACCGACTACCAGATGACTTCGACCACGCCCGGCTCCAGGGCCTGCTGGACGATCTCAACAACCGTCACCCTCTCCTGAGTGACGCGCTCCGGGAGCAGGCCGAGCTCTACCCGCTTGTTCTTCCGGGGGGCCCGGACTTCATGCTGGAGCGGGACTTCGACGGCCACTTCTCCCTGTCGGGTCCCACGCTGTCGCTCACCATCAAGGCCGATGCCGTCCATGCCAACGACCTCAGCTGGTGGGAGGACGTATTGGTCTACGGCGCCACCCTTCTTCTGGGAATCGTGCTCCGCTCCATATGCGTCGGCGCTTTCGCCGCCGGCAGCGGCGGCACGGCGACCCTCCCCGCCATCGTGTTCTGCGCGGCCCTGGGCGGTTTCATGCAGACGTTCGTCTACCAGGCGATCGTGATCTTCAGCCAGGGCCGTCAGACGGACTGGAGAGCCTGGGGCAACGCGCTCGGGAAGGCCACGTTCGGGGCGTTGCAAGCGATCGGCTGGGAGGGAGGGATCAATAAATTCGCCGGGACGGTGTTACCCGGATGGTTCGGGTCGTCGGGCGCATGGATCCTCGCGCAGGGCAGAGAGTTCACAGGCTTCTGGGAGAGCCTTGGCGGCACACTGCAGCGATTCGGCGCGAGAATGGTCAGCGAAACCGGTGCTTTCCGCCAAGGTCTCCTCGACGCGTTGAGCCAGATTGGCCCTCCCGCGGTGAATCTCCGTGTCCTGCCGTTGGGTGACTCGATCACCTACGGAGACGGGACGCCGGATAGCTCCAGCTACCGGGCCCAGTTGTGGAGCCTTCTCCTCGCCGACGACGTCAACAGGCTCGACTACGTCGGCTCCCAGAAGACCGGCCAATTGGCGGATCGGGACAACGAGGGGCATCAGGGCTGGACAATCAGCCAGATCAACGGAATCGCCTCCTGCACGATGCGTGAATATCGGCCGAACGTCGTCACGCTGCACATTGGCACCAACGACATGGCCCGCAACATCGATGTGGCGGGCGCCCCCGAACGGCTGCGCGGCCTTATCCGCCAGACCCTCGCCGCCGGCCCGGAGACCACGGTCCTGGTCTCCACCCTCATCCCGTCGACGACACCGGCGATCATGAATCGCATCCAGCAGTACAACGCGGCGATCCCGGGCATCGTCGCCGACTTCCAGCGCGCGGGCCGGCCCGTTTTCCTGGTCGACATGGGCGCGGTCACACCGGGAGACATGACCGACTCCCTGCATCCGAACGCCAACGGCTACCGGAAGATGGCCGCGGCCTTCGACAAGACGATCAGCGCTGTCCTGCGGTCGGGCGGCTTCCTGACCGCCAAGAACGGCGTCCGCGGAGCATGCGGCACGACGCCCCCCCAAGACCCTTCGGTCGCCGGCATGGACGGCTGGAACCGATTTGAGCGATTTGGGGGCATGATCGCGGCCGGTGTACCGGGTGGGACGCGGGAGGAGTTGCGGTTCGCCGACATCGACGGTGACGGTCGCGATGACTACCTGATGGTCGACCCGCAGGGGCGGGTACGCGCCTGGGGCAACGCCCTCCCCTCCGTGATTTGGGCCGAATGGGGCGAGGTCGCGGCCGGTGTACCGGGTGGGACGCGGGAGGAGTTGCGGTTCGCCGACCTCAACGGTGACGGTCGCGACGACTACCTCCTCGTCAGCCCGGAGGGACGGGTACGCGCCTGGGGCAACGCCTTCCCCTCCAAGATTTGGACCCCATGGGGTGAGGTCGCCGCCGGTGTACCGGGTGGGACGCGGGAAGGGTTGCGGTTCGCCGACATCGACGGTGACGGTCGCGACGACTACCTGATGGTCGACCCGCAGGGACAGGTACGCGCCTGGGGCAACGCCTTCCCCTCCAAGATATGGACCGAATTGGGCGTCGTCGCCTGGGGTGTCGGAGCGACTCAGCAGGAGGTGCGGTTCGCCGACCTCGACGGTGACAGCCGCGACGACTACCTGGTCGTGAACGCGCAGGGGAAGGTGCGGGCCTGGCTCAACACCATCGGCCAGTCCGGCGGCGAGTCATGGCTGGTCCAGGGTGAGATCGCCTCCGGCGCCGGGGCGTCCCGGGAGAACGTCGAATTCGCGGACGTCAACGGCGACGGTAACACCGACTATCTGACGATCAACGCCGCCGGGCAGGTCTGGGCGTGGATGGGCGAGCGGTTCGCCGGGGCCGAGCGCTGGGATCCTCAGGGCGAGATCGCCGCCGGTGTAACGGGCGGGACACTGGAGGGGTTGCGGTTCGCCGACCTCAACGCTGACGGTAAAGCCGACTACCTGATGGTCGACCCGCAGGGACGGGTACGAGCCTGGGGCAACAAGCTCCCCTCCGTGATCTGGCTCGAATGGGGCGAGGTCGCCGCCGGTGTCCCGGGTGGGACGCGGGAGGAGGTGCGGTTCGCCGACCTCGACGGTGACGGTCGCGACGACTACCTGCTGGTCGATCCGCAGGGGCGGGTACGCGCCTGGGGCAATGCCTTCCCCTCCAAGATATGGACCCCGTGGGGTGAGGTCGCCGCCGGTGTCCCGGGTGGGACGCGGGAAGGGTTGCGGTTCGCCGACCTCGACGGTGACGGTCGCGACGACTACCTGATGGTCGGCCCGCAGGGGCGGGTACGCGCCTGGGGCAATGCCTTCCCCTCCAAGATATGGACCGAATGGGGCGAGATCGCCTCGGGCATCGGCCTTCACGATTCGATGATCACCTTTGCCGACATCGACGGTGACGGGCGTGACGACTACCTGTCGGTCAACGATCGAGGGCGGATCTGGGCCTGGCGGAACAACCGGGGTGGCGGGGGCCCGAACTGGCTCATCCAAGGTGAGATCGCGACCGGCGCCGGGGCGACTCGTGATCAGGTCTTCCTGGAGGACGTCAACGGCGACCGCCGCTTCGACTATCTGGTCTCCACCTCCGCCGGTGCGGTGACGGCCTGGCACGGCAACGGGCAGCTTCGCAAGGGCTGACCCGGACGCGGGCCGGCCGGCGGCCTTCAAGGCTCCGGCCGGCTGGCGATCGTCTTCACCGGCGCCACCCGCAACTCCCCGGTCGTGCTGCCCCTGGCCCTGGCGCTACCGGACACGCTGGCCGTCGCAGCGGTGGTGGTGGTCACCCAGCCCCTGGTGGAGGTGGTGGGCATAGTGATCTACGTCCGGACCGTACCCAAACTGCTGCCCGCCCACCCGCAATGATCACCTACGCGGCCTCGTGGCTGACCTGCCGGTCCTGGGGGCCATCAGGCCCCGCCGCAGGCTGCAGGCGCGCGGCGCGCCAGGCGGAGAGGGTCGGCTCGATTCAAATCGCCGTCAGATGCCCACTCACTCCCGGCGGGATCGCCGTGCCGCTTTCGGGAACCGTGGGCACGCGGGAAGGCAACAACAGGTGTCCTGACCGAGAGCCGAGAGGCCGGATATGAGCGAGACGAGCCGGACCGGGACGGAGGTCGGCGCGGTCCTTTTCCCCGACGAGGGGGCGGGGATCGACGACGCCTCCCTCATCGAGCGGTCCCGGCGGGAGCCCGAGGCGTTCGCCGAGGTCTTCCACCGGCACGCGCCGGAGATCAAGCGCTACGTCACCCGGCGGCTGGGGGTCGACGCGGCCGAGGACGTGGTGGCGGACACCTTTCTGGTGGCGTTCCGCGGGCGGGAGGGCTACGACCCGTCCCAGCCCAGCGCGCGCCCGTGGTTGTACGGCATCGCGACCAACCTGATCAGGCGGCACCGGCGCGTCGAGGTGCGGCAGCTGCGCGTTCTCGAACGGACCGGCGTCGATCCGGTGACCGTCCCGTTCACCGAGCGCAGCGACGAGCGGTTGAGCGCCGGTGCGGTACGGCGGAGCCTGGCGGCCGCCCTGGCGGGGTTGCCCTCGGGCCACCGGGACGTGTTGCTGCTGGTGACGTGGGGTGGCCTGACCTACTCGGAGGCCGCCCAGTCGCTGGGCATCCCGGTGGGCACGGTCCGCTCGCGCGTCAACCGCGCCCGGAGCAAGGTACGCAGGCAACTCGGCGGAGTCGATCCCACGTCTGTCAGCGAGGAATCCGTCCATGAATGAGATGACCCAGTTGAACCGGCTGCGCTCGGAAGTGCCCCGGCCGGGAGCGCCGGAGCTGCGTGCCGAGGAACGGCGGCTGCTGTCGGAGATCGCCGCTCTCGGCACGGCGCCGCCCGCCCGTCCCGGTCGTCGGACGGGCCGTCTGCCGGGCCGTCCGGTGAGCCTTCGGGCGAACCTCCGTACCAGCCTCGCACTGGGAGCCGCGGCCATGGCGGTCACCGGGGTCGCGTTTGTCGGCGCCCGTTCGCTCCCCTCGTCGGAATCGGCGGTCCGGGTGGCGCCCGTGGCGGTGGTGGAGGTCCTTCAGCGGGCCGCCGACACCGCGAGCCGACGGGACGAGCTGCGCCCGGAGCCAGGGCAGTTCCTCGCCTACGAGTTGCAGGTCATGTTCCCGGTCAAGCTCAAGGAGGGCGGGAAGGACGTCCGTTATCTCGACCGCAGCCTGTTCAAGGTATGGCTGCCCGTCGAGGGCTCCCCCCTGGACGGGGGGGTCATGACGAGCGAGCACCTGGAGCCGAGGCCGTTCCCCGGAGAGCCGCTGCCCGCCGAGGCCGAACGGCGCGAGGGAAGCGTCGGGGCGCCGTCGAAGCTCACCGGTTACGACATCCGTCCCGACCACCAGCGCACCGACTACGTCTCCCTGAGCCGGTTGCCCACCGATCTCGAGGGGATGCGCGAACACCTCTACCGGGGTCTGGAACGGGATCCCCTGGCCGACTACAAGGCGTGGGGGGGTGTCGGCTCGATGATCACACAGGCGTACATGCCGTCCGCCCAGCGAGCCGCGCTGTTCCGGGCGGCCGGTACGATCCCCGGCGTCGAGACCGTTGACGAGGCCGAGGACGCCGCCGGGCGCAGGGGGGTCGCGGTGGCCATGGTCAACAGGCCCGGCGGGGTGCGGCACGAGTACATCTTCGATCCCACCACCTACCTGTACCTGGGCGAGCGCGTCGTCGTGGTGGACGCGGCCACGGCGGGAGCGCCCGAGGGCACCCTGCTGACCTCGACGGCGCAGCTGAAGGTCGAGGTGGTCGACCAGGCGCCCAAGGTCGCCCGGTAGCCGAGGTCGCTCCACCCTCTCCGGAGCCCCGCAGATGCGGGGCTCCGGCACTCGTACTTCCGCGAGTGACGCCACCGGCGCGGGTGTCCCGTACGCGACACCGAAGGCATCCGGGCCCCGCAGGTGAGCGGCACCGGACCACACGATCGTGACGCGCCCACCGAGTGGTACAAATCCACACTTTTACTGCGAATCGGGGGTATGGCGAAGGCACTGGTTTCTGTCACCATTACCCCATGCACGCCTTCCGCCTCCTGCGCGCCGCGGTGTTCGCGGTCGTGTGCGTGACGGCGTCGCTGGCCATGCACGTGCTGGCCGGAGGCAGCCCGGTCGGGCCGGGCGTGCTGGTCTGGGCGGTGCCGCCGACCGCGGCGGGCGCCTTCCTCCTCGCCCGGCGGCAGCGTGGCTTCGGCATGCTGCTCGGGGCGAGCTTCGCCGCGCAGTACGGCATGCACCTGTGGTTCACCTCCGGTGAGGCCACGCCGGTGACCGGGCACGAGCACGGTACCGGTGGCCTGTACGCGGGTGTGTTCATGCTGCTGGTGCACGCCGTGATGGCGCTGCTGTCCGCCCACTGGCTGGAGCGGGGGGAGTGTGGCCTGGCCATGCTCCTGTTCCTGCTCTTCGCCTCGGTCCTCACCCTGCTGGTGTGGCGCGCGCCTGTCGCCTGCCGCGTCGCTCCGCCCGCCGCGCCCGACGACCGGGTGCCGCTCCGCACCCGGCTGCTCGCCGCCGCGGTGTCACGTCGCGGGCCGCCCGCGCTTCCGCTCGCCATCTGACATCGGGCCCGCGCGCCCGGACGCCGTCGTGCCCGCCGGGCACGCGACTCCGGACGCCGCGTGTTCCCGGACCGTGAGCCGTCGCGCCTTTCCCGGACGGTGAATCCGGGTCCCACCATGGCCGATCGGCCCGAACCTCCTCGCGCCCTTCCCGGGCGGTGAGCCGGCGTCCCGCCACCCCGCCCGGGGCGGCGAGCCCGGCTCTCGCAGTGCCCTTCCGGTCTGCTGCCCCGATGCCGTCACGCTCTCGCGACGGCCGTCCCGGCGAACCGGATCCGCACCGTCGAACCGAACCCCACACCGCGGTGACGCGTACCTGTCGGTGCGCGCGTTCCCTGCGAACGGAGAACCTCCATGACGTCGAACGTCGAACTCCAGCCCGAGGCTGGGCCGTCCACACCGTCCACACCGTCCACCCCCCGCACGCCCTCCACCTGGGCGACGCTGCGCTCGCTCCTGCTTCGCCTGCACTTCTACGCCGGCCTCCTCGTCGCGCCCTTCCTGCTGGTGGCGGCGGTGACCGGCCTGCTGTACGCGGCCTCCTTCCAGCTGGAGAAGGTGGTCCACTCCCACGAGCTGACCGTCCCCGTCCCGGAGGGGCAGCAGAAGGTGCCGCTGGCACAACAGATCACCGCCGCCACCGCCGCGCACCCCGAGGGAACCCTCGGAGCCGTACGGACCTTCGACGAGCCGGGCCAGACGACCCGGGTACTGCTCGACGTGCCCGGCCTCGCGGAGAGCACCCGCCTGGCGGTCTTCGTCGACCCGTACACCGGTCAGGTCCGGGGTGCCCTGGAGAGCTACGGAAGTTCGGGCGCCCTGCCCGTGCGGACCTGGATCTCCCAGCTCCACCGTCACCTGCACCTGGGCGAGCCGGGACGCGTCTACAGCGAGATGGCCGCCAGCTGGCTCTGGCTGGTCGGACTCGGCGGGCTGGTGCTCTGGCTGACCCGTCGCCGCCGGGCAGGGCAGCGGCTGCGCCGCGTCGTCGCGCCCGAGCGCGGCGCCCGCGGCCTGCGCAGGACCCTCTCCTGGCACGGCTCGGTCGGCCTGTGGGCGCTGATCGGCCTGCTCGCCCTGTCGGCCACCGGCCTGACCTGGTCGAAGTACGCCGGAGCCAACGTCGACGTGCTGCAGACCTCGTTCGGCTGGTCCACCCCGTCGATGCCCTCCTCCGGCGGCCACGGTGACCACGCCGCCGGGGGTCACGGGGGAGGCGGCACCCAGGGCGTCGACGCCGACCAGGTGGTCCGGGCGGCGGCGGGCAGCGGCCTGTCCGGGCCCCTGGAGGTCGTCTGGCCGTCGTCCGAGCCGGGGAGCTCGTACGTGGTCAAGGAGATGGACCGCCTCTGGCCGCAGCGCAACGACCAGGTGGCGGTCGATCCCGCCACCGGCCAGGTGACCGCCGAGCTGCGCTTCGACGACTTCCCCGTGGTGGCCAAGCTGATCCGGTGGGGCATCGACGGGCACATGGGCGTGCTGTTCGGCCTGGCCAACCAGATCCTGCTGGCCGTGCTGGCAGTGGCGCTGATCTCGGTCATCGTGTGGGGCTACCGCATGTGGTGGCTGCGCCGCCCGACCCGGGGCTTCGGCGCCCCCTACCGGCGCGGCGGCCTGCGGAGGCTGCCCCTGGTCGTGATCCTTCCCCTGGCGGCCGTGGCGATCGCCGTGGGCGTGTTCCTCCCGCTGCTGGGCATCTCGCTGCTGGCCTTCCTCGTGATCGACGTCGTCCTCGCCAGGATCGCGGCGTCGCGCGCGGGGAGGTCGGGCGCCGACGAGCCCGGCACCGACGAGCCCGGCACCGACGAGTCCGGTGCAGACAGGTCCGGAGCCGGGGTCTCCGGCTGAGGATGCGGGGGTGCGGTGCGGGCGCGTGCCGCACCCCCGCGTACGCCTTCCACCACCCGGGTCAGTCCGGGTGGTGCTGGTGTTGCAGGTAGGCGGCGGTCTCGGGGTTGGCGGGGAAGTACGCCTCGATGGCCAGCTCGGCGACGGTGATGTCCAGCGGGGTGCCGAAGGTGGCCATGGTGCTGAAGAAGGCCAGCTCCCGGTAGCCTCGGCGGAGCCTGAGGGGGATCACGATGTGACCGGGACCGGGCCGGTCTATCTCGGGCTCCGGCTGGTCGCAGGGGTAGTCGTCGAGTTCCCGCCAGAGCGCGGCCAGGTCGGGGTCGGCGGTGAGGCTCATCTGGCGGCGGAGCCGGTGCAGGAGGTGGGCCCGCCACTCGCCCAGGTTGATGATCCGCTGCGCCATGCCCTTGGGGTGCAGGCTCAGCCGGAGCACGTTGACCGGGGGGACCAGCAACTCGGGCGCGACCCCGCGCAGCAGCAGCCCGGTGGCGGGGTTGCGGTCGATGAGGTTCCAGCGCTGGTCGACGACCACCGCCGGGTACGGCTCGTGCCCGCTGAGCACCTGCCCCAGCGCCTCGCGTACGGACGCCATGTGCGGGGAGTTGAGCGGTGTCTCCGAGTAGAGCGGTGCGAAACCGCCGGAGAGCAGCAGGTGGTTGCGCTCGCGGAGGGGGAGTTCCAGCTCTTCGGCGAGGTGCAGGATCATCTGCCTGCTCGGTTTGGACCTTCCGGTCTCCACGAAGCTCAGATGCCGGGTGGAGATGTCCGCCTGGATCGCCAGGTCCATCTGGCTCATTCGCCGGCGCTCCCGCCACTGGCGCAGAAGCTCACCTACCGGCCGGGACGCGCTGGTGGTGGTCATGGAGGTCACAATAACCGTCGATGATCAGCAAAACCATTACTGAAGACATAATGCTTGCCATGATGTGGAGGAGGCGACCAGGAGTTCGTGTTCGCCGGAACGCTGGCCCCTGAAACCCTCATTGGCTAGAATTATGTACATGACGGTTCTTTCTCTGGCAGACGCGCGAAACCGGCTCTCCGGCATCGTCGAGTCCGCCGTCAGCACCCATGAGCGGTTCGAGATCACCCGTAACGGCGTGCCCGCCGCCGTGCTGCTGGCCGCCGATGACTACGACACGATGCGCGAGATGATCGAAATCCTTGCCTCGGCTGAAACCGTGGCGGCCATCCGAGAGGGGCTCGCCGACCTGGAATCGGGACGCACCTTCTCGCAGGAGGAGGTGGAGGCCGAGCTTCGCCGGACCGGCCGTCTGTGAGCGGGCGGTACGAACTCAGCCTCACCCGTCGTGCCAGGCAGGATCTCGCTGAGCGGCTGCCGGTGAAGGTCGTGCCCGCGGTCTGGGAGTTCATCACCGGTCCGCTTCTGGACAATCCTCGCCGGGTGGGCAAGCCTCTCGACGAGCCCCTCGCCCCGCAGTGGTCAGCGCGGCGAGGCGACTACCGGGTGCTCTATCTGATCGACGACGGCCGGATCGTGGTGCAGGTGATTACCATCCAGCATCGGGCGGACGCCTACCGGTCGCCATGAGTGGTGAGCTGTGCTTTGGTCGGCATCTGGACTCTGACTTACTCACAGCTCTCACGCACGATCTGGAAGACGTGTTCGGAAAAGGATGGGTGAGATGACCGGGACACCCCTGCGGCTCATGATGAAGGCTGTGCGTAAGACTGGTTACTGGGTTGCGCTCCCGGTGGACGCACCCATCAAGGGCGGCGTTTCCGCCGGTACCCTTGCGGAGCTGTACGAAGAAGTGGAAGCGGCCAAGCACTTCATCCTCGGTGCTCCCCCAGAGGTCGAGATCGTCGTGACGTTATCCGTATGAGGTGGCTGATGTTCTGCACATGATGCTCGACGCCGAGCCTGAAGGACGGCCATCTCTGGCGTGACGGCCGTCCGATGAACGGTCAGCGGTGGCGGACCTTGGTGGTGAGGCGGTTGAGGATGCGGTCCCACTCGGTGCCGAAGGGGTTGTCCTGGACGAGGTAGGTCCAGGTGGCGGTGGGGCGCTTGAGGCCCGCGCCGTCGAGGTCGAGGCCGTCCGCGGTCACCGTGGCGGTCTCGAAGGTCTCGACCGAGCGTGACTCGATCTCGGCCAGCAGGCGCTGGTAGGCCGGGACCGCGTCCTTGTGGAACTCGTCGATCGGGTTGAGCCGCCCGAGAACCCGCAGGTGGATGCCCTCGCGCAGTTCCCCCAGGTAGGCCAGGTGGTCGGCCCAGCCGCGGTCGAGGTGGAACAGCACGATCTGGCGGGCGGCCTCGTGGAGCACCTCCTCGCCGACGCTCTCCGCGAGCTCCGACCATCGCTCGGGAGCGGCCGAGGCCAGGGCCTCGCCGGACACCCGCTCGCGCAGGACCCGGTCGCGGCGCTCCAGCAACTGGCCGCGCTGGCGTTCGAGCAGCCGGGTGTAGCGCCAGGTGTTGCGGTGGATCTCCATGTTGACGCCCTCGGCGACCCGCTGGGCGTGGCCCACCAGGGAGTGCTCGGGCACGCCCTTGGCGTACTCGTCGGCGACGTAGTGGGCGATCAGCTCGTCCTCGCCGCTGACGTAGAAGACCGAGCCGCCGGGGTCGCCCTGACGGCCCGCGCGCCCGCGGAGCTGGTCGTCCAGGCGGCTGCTGGTGTGCCGGCCCGAGCCGATGACGTACAGGCCGCCGAGCTCGTCGACGCCCTCGCCGAGGCGGATGTCGGTGCCGCGCCCGGCCATCTGGGTGGAGACGGTGAGCGCGCCGCGCTCCCCGGCCCGGGAGATGATGGCCGCCTCCTCGGCGTCGTTCTTGGCGTTGAGGACCACGCACTCCAGCCCCCGGCCGCTCAGGGTCAGCGCCAGGCGCTCGGACTCGGCCACGTCCATGGTGCCGATCAGGATCGGCCGGCCGGTGGCGTGCACCTCGGCGATCTCCTCGACCAGCGCGAGGTCCTTCTCCATCCGGTACTCGAAGAGCCGGTCGGGCTCGTCGGTCCGCACGCACGGCCGGTTGGAGGAGACCACGGCCACCTTGAGGTCGTAGAACTCCCGCAGCTGGTCGCCGACCGCGACCGCGGTGCCGGTCATGCCGCACTTCTCCGGGTAGCGGGTGATCAGCGCCTGGACGGTGATCGAGTCGAGGATCTCGCCGGTCTCCGAGGGCGACAGCGCCTCCTTGGCCTCCACCGCCGCCTGCAGGCCGTCCGGCCAGCGCTGCAGCAGCGCCACCCGGCCCCGCGACGGGTTGATCAGGTGCACCTTGCCGTCCCGGACGATGTAGTCGACGTCCTTGGTCAGCAGGGCGTGCGCGTGCAGGGCGAGGTTGACCTCCGTCAGCGTGGCGGGGGTGTCGTAGAGGTCGAGGCCGAGCGCCTGCTCGACGGTGTCGATGCCCTTGGTCGTCAGGTGGACGTTGCGCGCCTGGTCGTCGAGCTCGTAGTGGTAGCCCTTGACCAGCTGCCTGACCAGCGCCGCCATCTCCGGCACCGCGTCACCGGGGTCGGCGGCCCCGGCCAGCACCAGCGGCACCCTGGCCTCGTCGACCAGCACGGAGTCGGCCTCGTCGACCACCGCCACGGCCGGCGCGGGCACGATCAGGTCCTCCACCCGGGTGCTCAGCCGGTCGCGCAGCACGTCGAAGCCGATCTCGCTGACCGAGCCGTACGTCACGTCCGCCGCGTACGCCGCCCTGCGCTCCTCGGGCGTGGAGTTCTGCCCGATCCAGCCGCAGGAGACGCCGAGCGCCTCGTACAGCGGGCCCATCCACTCGGCGTCACGCCGGGCCAGGTAGTCGTTGACCGAGATGACGTGGACCTGCTTGCCCTGCAGGGCGTATCCGGCGGCGGCCATCGCACCGGACAGGGTCTTGCCCTCGCCGGTCGCCATCTCCGCGACGTTTCCCGACAGCATCGCCAGCATGCCGACCAGCTGCACGTCGTACGGCCGCAGGTCGAGCGTGCGGCGCGCGGCCTCCCTGACGATCGCGCAGAACTCCGCCAGGTCGTCGACCGAGGGCGTGGGCACCTCGTCGAGCGCGCGGATCCGCTCCTCGCGGGTCCCGGCATCCGCCACGACCCGCTCGAACTTCGACAGGTCGATGGTGCCGGGGCGTTCGAGGAAGCGCCTGAAGAGCTGAGTTATCGAGGCCACGTCTCCTCCAACGCCCGTTTACGGGCTCGCGTTCCGTCTCTTCGCACATTGTGATGCAAAGATCGATTGTTCATGGATCGGAGCAGGTTCGCGAGGCCTCGGAAGCGGCAGGCGGCTCGCCGCGGACATCGGGCCGGTGGGACGCCGAGGCGCCAGGTCACCGGCTCGGCGGATGACGCAAGATACGGATTTATCGGCGGTTTGTTATGTCATGGCGTAATAAATCGGACTTATTCTCTGCCGGGGAGGCGTGGACATCCCCGATGATCGGCACGAAGGTTGTGAGACCGCCGAACGTACGACGACCACCGAACATACGATGACCGCCGCGGAAACGACGACCGCCCTGGAGGCACGATGAGCCTGTCCGACCTGCAGCCCGTTCCCACAGACCAGCTCGCCTTCCGGCTGCCGCAGAAGTTCGAGACCGTCGCCGAGGAGCGCCGCCACCGCCAGGAGCGGCTGGCCGCCGCGCTGCGGCTGTTCGGCAGGTTCGGCTTCGAGGAGGGGGTGGCCGGACACATCACGGTCCGCGACCCCGAGCACCTGGACCACTTCTGGGTGAACCCGTTCGGCATGTCGTTCAAGCACATCAAGGTCAGCGATCTGATCCTGGTCAACCACGACGGCCAGGTGGTCGAGGGCCGCTACCACGTCAACCAGGCCGCGTTCGCGATCCACTCGATGGTCCACCAGGCCAGGCCGGACGTGGTCGCCGCCGCGCACAGCCACTCGGTGTACGGCAAGGCGCTGTCCTCGCTCGGCACGCTCGTGGAACCGCTCACCCAGGACGCCTGCGCGTTCTACGAGGACCACGGCCTGTTCGACGACTACACCGGCGTGGTGGTGGAGACCGAGGAGGGCCGCCGCATCGCGCAGGCCCTCGGCTCGCACAAGGCAGTCATCCTGCGCAATCACGGCCTGCTCACGGTCGGCGACAGCGTGGACGCCGCCGCCTGGTGGTTCATCACGATGGAGCGCTCGTGCCAGGCGCAGCTGCTGGCCAAGGCCGCGGGGCCCACCGTCCAGATCAGCCACGAGAACGCCAAGCTCACCCACGGCCAGATCGGCAACGACACGGTCGGCTGGATCAACTTCCAGCCGCTGCACGACCAGATCGTCGCCACCGAACCCGACCTGTTCGACTGACGGCCCGCGAGCCGCACGCCCTCCTTTCCGGGGACGGTCGTGCGGCTCGCGGGGACCCCGTACGGCTCAGGTCGTGCCCCTCTCGCCTCCCCTCTCGCCCGCGGCGAGCAGGGCGACCGCGCCGAGCAGCAGGACACCGCCGCACGCCGCCGGCACGGTGAGCCGCTCGCCGAGCAGCAGGATGCCGAGGAGCGCCGCGCCGACCGGTTCCACCAGGGAGATCACCGAGGCCGTCGTGGCACGCACCGCGGCGAGACCGGTGAAGAAGAGGCCGTAGGCCAGCGCCGTCGGAACCGTGCCGAGAAAGGCGATGATCGCCCAGGAGGCGAGCGGGTCGCCGGAGGGCAGCAGGCCCTGGGCCAGCGCGACGGGCAGCAGGCAGAGCCCGCCGACGACGAAGCCGCCCATGGCGGTGCGGTACGGCTCGCCGGAGGAGGCCCGGTTGAGCAGTGTCACCCCCGCGTACCCGGCCGCCGACAGCAGCGCCCACCCGATGCCGGCCGCGGAGAAGGTCGCGGAGCCGTCGTCGAGGGTCAGCATCGCCAGACCGGTCAGGGCGATCGTGACCGCGCCCAGCCCGGCCGCGCCCAGCCGCTCACCCAGGAGCAGCCGCCCGCCCGCGGCGA
Organism: Streptosporangium sp. NPDC006013; assembly: GCF_040614275.1. Lineage (NCBI taxonomy): Bacteria > Bacillati > Actinomycetota > Actinomycetes > Streptosporangiales > Streptosporangiaceae > Streptosporangium > Streptosporangium sp. NPDC006013. Next base: position 11,494 of record NZ_JBEXUE010000084.1, on the reverse strand, counting down.
CGAGGACGGGAGTGGCGCCTATGGTGACCACCGTCGCCACGGCCAGTCCCGATCCGGCGATCGCCGCGAAGTAGGCGGTCTGGTAGACGGCCATCGCCACGCCCGTGACCAGGATCCGCCCGAGGGCGGCCCCGCGCCGGGGCCTTCGGACGGTGATTGGTTCGGCGGACCGGGTTCCGCCGGGGGCCGGGTCGTCTCCGGCGGGCCGGGTTTCCCCGAGGCCGAGGAGACGGCCGGCCAGCAGGAGCATGGCGGCTCCGGCGGCGAACCGCCAGAAGGAGACGGCGACGGGGCCGAGCCCGCCCGCCTGGTAGAGCAGCGCGCCCGCGGCACCGCCGGTGCCCCAGGCGGTCGCCGCGATGGACACGTACAGCAGGCCCCGCCGCACGGAGACATGCGTCATGAAGGTCTCTCCAGATGAGGTGATCGTCGTCAGGTCGCACGTATGCGGACGGCAAGCACCCACCGGACCGCTCGGGTCCGGTCGTCAGGAGAGAGGCCGCCCGCTAGCGGGCGGTCGGCGGGGCAGTGATCAGAAACACGGAGTCACCATAGCGAGGTGTTCCTCGCGATGGCCAACGTGTATCCCGCCGTACCTGACAGCAGGTGACAGGTACGGGCGGGACGATCGTGCCATGACCATGACAGCGAAATTCCTCGCCGTGAACATAGACTGCGCCGAGCCCAGGCGACTGGCCGAGTTCTACGCGGCGGTCTTCGGCTACCAGGTGCAGTACGCGGAAGACACCTACGCCGGTATCGGCGACGGCACGATGACCATCTACTTCCAGCAGAACCTGGACCGCAAGCCCGCCGCCTGGCCCGGCCCCGACAAGCAGTTCCACCTGGACGTCCGCGTCGCCGACGTGGAGACGGCGGTCCGGGACTACCTGGAGCTCGGGGCCACCAGGCCCGCCTTCCAGACAGGCGAGGGAAGGTGGGTGGTGCTCGCCGACCCCGAGGGCCACCTGTTCTGTGTCTGCCCGATGGGCGACCAGTAGGTCGTCTCTGAAGCCCGCCGCTGTCGAACCCGGCGAGCGTGGACGGTCATCTCACCGGGCGGCCCGCCGCCGGGTGAGATAAGAGGCGGCGCAAGTCTCTACCCGTTCGTCTCGCACTCTAAGCTTGCGGGGTGACCCAAGAAGCGCTTCCTCCCAGATGCCCTGTTCGCTCCGCGGGGTGGCGATGACCTGGGTCGGGATATCGATCGCGTTGGTCGGTGCGCTGGGCTACGCCCTGGGGGCCGCGCTCCAGCAGTTCGAGGCGGTCTCCGAGGGCGCCTCGCTGAAGCTGATGAGGCGGCCCCGCTGGTGGATCGGCGGTGTCATCGGGTTCACCGGGGCGTCCCTGCACGCCGTCGCCCTCAGCTTCGCGCCGCTGATAGCGGTGCAGCCGATCAGCGTGGCGACACTGGTGTTCGCGGTGCCGCTGGCGGCGATACTGCACGGCAGACGCCCGCACCGGGCGGAGATCAGTGGTTCGATCGCGGTGGCCGTCGGACTGCTCGGCCTGCTGCTGCTGGTTCCCGTGCACCCGGTGAAACCGCACATGACGAACCAGGAGGCGCTGGGCTTCCTCGGCTGCGTCGGGCTGGTCATCCTGGCGACCCATCTGCTGGGGCGGAAGATGGGCGGCTCGGGCAAGGCACTCATGTTGTCGGTCGCCGCGGGAGCGATGACCGCCAGCGTCTCCACCTTCGTCCGGGTGGTGGGCGGCAACTTCGGCGGTGACTTCGGCACGCTGCTCAGCTGGTTCACGGTCGCCATCCCGGTGCTGCTCGTCTGCGCGGTCGTGTTGCTGCAGAAGACCTACGAGGTGGGTTACTTCGGCATCTCCTACGCGGCGGTGCAGGTGGTCGATCCGATCACCTCGATCCTCGCCGGTGTGCTCCTGCTCGACGAGGCGGTGCCCACCGGCTGGCTGAACGTGGTCCCCGCGCTCTTCGCGGGTGCGCTGGTCGTCTGGGGGACGATCGTCCTGGGGAAACTCTCCCCGGACCAAGGGGTTCCGGCCTCGGTGCGCGAGCAGGCGACGGTCTCGCCGTAGCCGTCCCGCGCCGGGTCACCCGGAGGGCGGTGTCCAGCCGAGCACCTCGTCCATCGCGCCGTTCACGCGCGAGGGGGCGAGCCGCCAGCTGAGCGCCGTCATCGTGTCGCGCAGCCGCACGGCCAGCGGGTTGCGCATCCGGGTGACGCGGCAGATCGCGGCGGACCTGGCTACGATCCTGGAGGTGCGCTCCAGCCGGGCGGCGGTGTAGCCGGCCAGCACGTCGTTCCCGCCAAAGGACACGGCGCCCGTGCCGTCGCCGACCACGTGGGCCAGCACCACCGCGTCCTCGATCGCCTGGCAGGCACCCTGGCCCAGGTTGGGGGTCATGGCGTGCGCGGCGTCGCCCAGCAGTGCGACCCTGCCGCGGTGCATGGCGGGCAGCGGGGTGGTGAGGTGGTGGACGTCGTTCCGCAGCACCCGCTCCGGCGTGGCGGCGGCGAGCAGCTCCGGGATCGGGGAGTGCCAGTCTCCGAACAACCGGCGCAGCTCGGCCGGCTGGTCCCCGCCGCCACCGCCCGCGGGGACGGTGTCGGTGGCGTAGCAGTAGGTCGTGTCCCCGGCCAGCGGCATGACCCCGAAGACCTTGCCGCGCCCCCAGCTCTCGTAGGCCTGGCCGGGTACGCCCGAGGCGGGGACGAGCAGCCGCCAGGCGGTGACGCCCGAGTAGCTCGGGGCGGGGTGAGCCGGAAACAGCGTGGACCTGACGGGGGAGTGGATGCCGTCGGCTCCGACCACCAGGTCCGCCTCCGCCCGGCCGCCGGCGAAGGTCACCAGGCCGCTGTCCGGGTCGATCCGGGTGACCTCGGTGTTCAGCCGGACCGTACCGGTTTCGAGGCGCGAGGAGAGCGCGTCGACCAGATCCGCGCGGCGCAGCAGCACCACGGAGTCGCCGCCGTTGCGCGCGGAGGCGGCCTCCGCGCTGGTCCTCACCAGCCACCTGCCGTCGGAGCGCCGGAGGCCGCCCGTGCCCTGGATCGCCGACAGTCGGCGAATCTCGTCGCCGGCCCCGATCGTGTCGAGCGCCCTGAGCGCGTTGGCGGCCACGGCCAGGCCGGAGCCGACCGGCTCCAGGGACGCGGCCCGCTCGAAGACCGTGACCTGCCAGCCCCGCCGCTGTAACGCCACCGCCGCCGTCAGCCCGCCGATGCCCGCTCCGATGACCGCCGCGTGTGCCATGACCCTCTCCTTCACTACGGATGTAGTGGAAGTTACTACGCCCGTAGTTAAACTACAAATGTAGTATCCGAGGGTGAAGTCCCAGCGCGCCGAGCTCATCGCCGACACCGCCATCGACCTGCTCGTGGAGCGGGGAATGCGCGGCCTGACCCACCGGGCCGTGGACGAGGCGGCGGGGCTACCGCCGGGGTCCACCTCCAACCTGGCCCGCACCCGGTCCGCACTGCTGGAGCTGGCCCTCGACCGGCTCACCCGGTTGGAGTCCGCCATGTTCGCGCCGATCCTCGACGAACCGGGGCTGGACGCGGTCGACGTGCTCACCGAGATGACGGCACAGCTGCTCTGGTCGCAGTTGACCGTCGGCCGCCGCCGGACGGTCGCCCGCTATGAGCTGGCCCTTGAGGCCACCCGCCGTCCCGAGCTGCGCACGATCTATGACAGGGCCGGCGAGCGCTTCCGCGATCCGGTGGTCACGATGCTCGCCGCCGCCGGGTCGGCCGATCCGGTACGGCACGGGCGTCAGCTCGTCGCCTTCGGCGAGGGCGTCATGTTCGACGCCATGGTCGGCGCCGGAGCCGAACCGACCCTGGACGACCTCCGCCTGGGGGTCGGGGAACTCCTGCGCGGCATGCTCGGCCGGGAAGGCTCGTAGGACTCGGCCGAAGCGTCGCGGAAACCGGAGAGGTCCGGAGCTCGAAAGGTTCGAGGGCCAGGGGAAATCCGGAAGACCGGATGGGCCGGTTCGAGAGGCGTTCAGCGGGCCGGACCGGTGAGGCGGGCGCGGTGGGCGGGCCACTCGTCGTCCAGGATGCTGAAATAGGCGGTGTCGCGCCAGGTGCCGTCGGGGCGCCGGCGCTGGCGGCGCAGGGTGCCCTCGGGAACACCGCCGATGCGCCTGATCGCGTCCTGTGAGCGGATGTTCAGGTTGTCGGTCTTGAGCTGCACCCGGTTCACACCCAGCTTGTCGAAGGCGTGGTCGATCAGCAGGATCTTGCACGCGGTGTTCACCGCGGAGCGCCACACGGTTCTGCCGTACCAGGTCCAGCCGATCTCGATGCTGTCGGCGTACCCGGGCGTGTCGATGTAGGTGGTCCAGCCGACCGCGCGGCCACTCTCCTTCAGCACCACCGCGAACGGCACGTAGTTCGGTGCCCCGGCCAGCCGCGCCGCGATCCGGGCCAGCTCGGCCTCGGTGCGCGGGGTGGGGGCGGGCATCCAGCGCCACACCTCGTCGTCGCCGCCACCGGCCAGGAACAGGTCGGGGACGTGGCCGCCGGTCAGCGGTTCCAGCCGTACGGTGTCGTCTTCGAGGGTGAGGGGAGCGGGCATCTGCGCGGTCATGGAAGGGACTTTAGGGCTCCGGGTGGACCTGTCCGAAGGTCCACTCGGCAGCTCTTCCCGGGGACCACTCGGGGGCCCGTCGCGTCCAGTCGCGTCCCGTCGCGGAACGGGGATCCCGTGAATTTCGGCATGGCCGGGTGTGTCGACAGGCGTACCGTCTGGTCGGTACACTTTCGGGAGACCGTGAGGAGATCCCATGGATTTCGCGTTCCACGCCGGGACCGGGCAGTCGCGGGGGCGGCCGCTCGACGTCATGGACGAGCTCGCCCGTCCGGTGCTCGCGGCCCGGGTCGCCGGGCGCTGAGGATCTTTTGAAAAGCACATGACCTGACCTCGCCGTTCTCCCTCCCGCGTGCCGGGACTGCGGGCGGTGCCAGGGGGCCCGGGGTCACCGGGCACCCGAATCGATGAAGATCGACGAAGGGAGCGTTCGTGGCGCTGGACGAAGAGGCGGTCAGGGAGCGCGCTGTCGCGTTCCTGGCCGCGCACGACCCCGCGGGGGATCGGCTGGAGTTTCTGCGGGCCAGGTTCGACGCCGGGCTGGCCTGGGTGCACTTCCCCGAGGGGCTCGGCGGGCTCGGGGCCGCCCGCGAGCTGCAGCACGTGGTGGAGCACGAGCTCGCGGGGACGCCGCAGATCAACCCCGGGCTGCAGACGATCGGGCTGGGGATGGCCGCGCCCACGATCCTGGCGTTCGGCACCGACGAGCAGCGCAGCCGGTTCCTGCGCCCGCTGTGGACGGGCGAGGAGATCTGGTGCCAGCTCTTCAGCGAGCCCGGCGCCGGCTCCGACCTGGCCACGCTCGGCACCCGCGCGGTCAGGGACGGGGACGAGTGGGTCGTCGACGGGCAGAAGGTGTGGACCTCCGGTGCCCACCACTCCCGGTGGGCGATCCTGGTCGCCAGGACCGACGTGGACCTGCCCAAGCACCGGGGGCTCACCTACTTCGTGTGCGACATGCACGCCCCCGGGGTCGAGGTCAGGCCGCTGCGGCAGATCACCGGCGAGGCCGAGTTCAACGAGGTCTTCCTCACCGGGGTACGGCTCGGCGACGACCTGCGGCTGGGAGAGATCGGCGACGGCTGGCGGGTCGCGCGGACCACGCTCATGAACGAGCGGGTCGCCATCGGCGGCGCGCCGGTCAAACGGGGCGGCGGTATGGTCGGCCTGGTCGCCGAAGCCTGGCGCACCCGGCCCGAGCTGCGCACCCACGACCTGCACCAGCGGCTGCTGCGCCTGTGGGTGGAGGCGGAGGTGACCCGCCTGGCCGGGACGCGGCTGCGCGAGCAGCTGTCCGCAGGGCAGCCGGGTCCCGAGGGTTCCGGTATGAAGCTCGCCTTCGCCTCGCTCAACCAGGCCCTGTCCGGGCTGGACGTCGAGCTGCGCGGTGAGGAGGGCCTGGCCTACGACGACTGGACCTTCCGCCGCTCCGAAGGCGTCGACTTCGTCGGCCGGGGTTCCGGATACCGCTACCTGCGCGCCAAGGGAAACTCCATCGAGGGCGGCACCTCGGAGATCCTGCGCAACATCGTCGCCGAGCGCGTGCTCGGCCTGCCCTCGGAACCCCGCGTCGACAAGGACGTGCCCTGGAAGGACCTGCCCCGATGACGTACGACGCGAAAGTGGTGAGCGACCGGTGACACTGCTTTACACCGAGGTCGAGGAGGAGCTCCGCGCCTCCGTACGGGGCCTCCTCGCGGATCGCTGCCCGGCCGACGCCGTGCTGAAGCGGGTCGAGTCCGAGGCGCCGTACGACATGGACCTGTGGAAGACGCTGTCGCGGGAGATCGGGGTGGCGGGCCTGCTCGTGCCGGAGAACTACGGCGGGGCGGGGGCGTCGGCGCGCGAGGTCGCGGTGGTGCTGGAGGAGCTGGGACGGGCGGTGGCGCCGCTGCCGTTCTTCACCAGCTCGGTGCTCGCCACGAAGGCCCTGCTGAACGTCGGCGAGGAGGACCTGATCCAGGAGCTCGCCTCGGGCGAGACGACGGCGGCATTGGCGGTGTCGCTGGCGGCCTCGCCGTACCGGCCGCTGCCGGAGACCGTCACCGTCACCGACGGAGAGATCCTGAACGGGGAGATCAGGGCGGTGGCCGGCGCGGACGTGGCGGACGTGCTGCTGGTGCCCGTCGGAACGGCGCTCTACCAGGTGGAGGCGGAGAACGTCCGGATCGACGTGCTGCCCTCGCTGGACCTGACCCGGCCGATCGCCACCGTCACGTTCTCGGACACTCCCGGGCTGGCGCTCGGCAGGCTCGACGTGCGGAGCGTGCTGAACTTCGGCGCGGGGCTGCTCGCCTCCGAGCAACTGGGCGTCGCCGAGTGGTGCCTGGGCACGACGCTCGCCTACATCAAGGAGCGTCACCAGTTCGCCCGCCCGGTGGGGTCCTTCCAGGCGATCAAGCACCGGATGGCCGATCTCTGGCTGGACGTGGTGCGCGCCCGCGCCGCCGCGAGGAACGCCGCGGACCTGCTGGCCGGGGGCCAGGTCGGCTTCGGCGACGCGGAGACGGTCCAGGGGCGTGAGCTGGCGGCGGCGGTGGCCAAGTCGTGGTGTTCCGAGGTGGCGCTGCACGTCGCCGAGGAGAGCGTCCAGCTGCACGGCGGGATCGGGATGACCTGGGAGCACCCGGTGCACCTGTATCTCAAGCGCGCCAAGGCGACCGAGATCGCGCTCGGCACCCCCGGCGCCCACCGGGAGGCCGTGGCGGCTCTCGCGGACCTGCCCGCGCCCGCCTGATCCCACCGCCCTGCTCCCGCTCGCGGGTCTGCGTCACCCGGCTCGCGAGCGGGGGAGCGGGGCTTGCTCCGTGCGCCGGGTAGGGGACTTACTTCGTAAAGGGGGTCGTCGACTCCGGGCGAAGTGAGGTGAGGAGCAGGTCGGCGAAGTGCGCCCCCAGTTCCGCACCCGAGAGCGGGCCCTCCGCGCTGTACCAGGTGCCCAGGTGGTGCACGGAGCCGAAGAAGAAGTCGACGACGATGTCGGCGGGCACGTCCTTCCTGAAGGTGCCCTCCTGCTGGCCCTCGATGACCAGGTCACGGAAGCGCTCGTGGTAGTGGCGCCGCTCGGCGCGGACGACCTTGCGGACGTCGGGCGTGAGCAGGTGCATCGACCGGAAGAAGATCTTGGAGTCGTCCAGGTTCTCCACGGTGGTCGCCACGACGTCCGCGGCGGCGGTGTGCAGGCGCTCGGCCACCGGCCCCGAGCTCTCGGCGAAGTGGGTCAGCCGCTCCATCTGCATGCGCAGCACCCGGCCGTAGATCTCGCGGAGCAGGTCGTCCTTGGAATCGAAGTAGTGGTACATGGCGCCCTTGGTGACACCGGCCGCCGAGACGATCCCCTGCACCGACGTGCCCTCGAAGCCCCGCTCGGCGAAGAGGCGGGTGGCCTCGCTGAGCAGGCGCTGCCGTACCGGCTCCTGGTCCTGAGTCATGCGTGTCCCCCATGGTGTGGTGGAGGAAAGCGTACCGACTGGTTGGTCAAGCAGGCGGCCGATTGACGGAGACGTGTTACTTGCGTCACCTTCGCGATTGGACGATAGCTGGAGCCCCCAATTGGGTATTTCATAGTCCAAGGATCTTCAGTGTGGCAGGTCCCCCCACTTTCCTTCACGACCGCATCGAGCCATGGGGGGTTCGTCATGCCCGGCGGATCTATCTACGTGACGCCAGTCGACCAGGTTCACGGCCTGTCGCCCCAGGTCATGTACGAGCAGTTCTGGCTCAAGGAAGTCGTCCACCGCAGGAAGATGCGCGGGGTCAAGGCGGCGGTCGGCCTGGCGGTGGGCGTCGCGCTGGCCTACCGGTTCAACCTGTCCCCGCCGATCCTCGGGCTGCTGTGCGGCCTGCTCGTCGGTGCCGCGGACGCGTTCTGGACCTGGCGCGAGTACGACTCCACCGCCGTCTGGCGAGGCAGGCGCAGGGGCGAGACCATCACTGGCAGGCTGCTCCGCCGCAGGTTGCGCAGGGCCGGCTACCACGTCCTCGACGGCCGGGCCATCCCGGGCAAGGCCTCGATCGACCACCTCGTCATCGGTCCCGGCGGCGTCTGGGTGGTCGACAACGAGGCCTGGCACCCGGAGACCGAGATCGCCCGGTACGGCGACCGGCTGTTCCTCGGCGAGAAGTACGGCACGAAAACGGCGAAGGCGCTCGTCGAGGTCTCCGAGTCACTGGCCGAGGTGCTCTCCCGCGAGACGGGTATCCCGGTCACCATCGAGCCGTTGCTCGCCGTGCACGGCGGGCAGCTCAGGCGGTCGGTCACCGCGGAGGGGCTCACCCTTCTCAAGCCCCGCCTGGTCGCGCGCTGGATCAAGGACGGTCCGCGGGCGGACTTCGACGACGCCCAGGTGGAGGTGCTCGCCAGGACCGCGGCCCGGGTGCTGCGCCGGATGAGCTGACCGTACGAGCCGACCGAGCCCGGCCCGCTCACCATGGGTGGGAGGACCGGGCCCGGAGAACCGGTGGAATCCGCTCAGGCGAGTTCCTCGATGAAGGCCGCCAGCTGCGCGACGTTCCGGCACTCGTACATGGGCACGATCCCCCCGTACGCCGTCGCCACCGAGTCGCCGGTGTCCCACTGGGCGGTCGGCTCCGGGTTGAGCCAGTAGCTGTGCCGGGCGTCCTTGGTCAGCCGCTTCAGCGTCTCCAGCGCGGGCGGCTGGTAGTTGGACCGGGCGTCGCCCAGGATCAGCAGTGACGTCTTCGGTCCGATGGCGTCGCCGTACCGCTCGGCGAACGTCTCCAGCGCGTGGCCGTAGTTGGTCCGGCCGAACCGCACCATGTCGGCCTCCCTCACCAGCCGGGTCATCGCCTCCGCCACGTCGGCGCCGGGCACGAAGAACCGGGTGATCTCGTCCACCGTGTCCACGAACCCGAACGCGCGGACCTTGGTGAACTGCTCGCGCAGCGCGTAGGTCAGCAGCAGGGTGAAGTGGGCGAAGGCGGCGACCGAGTCGCTGGTGTCGCAGAGCACGACCAGTTCGGGCTTGTGCGGGCGGCGCGGCCTGTTGAAGGTGGTCAGCGGCACTCCGCCGCTGGACAGCGAGGCCCGTACGGTCCTGCGGAAGTCGAGGCGGCCGCGGTGGCCGAGCCGGTGCTTGACGGTCAGCCTGGCGGCGAGGCGCCGGGCGAGCGGGTGCACCTCCCTGCGGAGCCTGGCCAGGTCGGCCTTGGTGATCCGCAGGAAGTCGAGCTGCTCCAGCGGCGGGCGTACCGAGGATCGGGCGATCCGCTCGATTCCGGAGTCCTCCGCGATCCGGCGGCGCACGTCGCGGGAGACGGCGTCCTCGAAGCGCCTGGTGTTCTCGCCGATCCGCTGCCGGGCGACCTTCTCGGCCAGCCCGCCGCGCTCCTGGCCGGCGAGGACCTCGGCGAGCAGGCGCGCCATGAGCGTCTCGGGGGAGAGCGCCCGCATCACCGAGTAGGAGAACCAGTTCTGCCTGCCGGGACTCGCCACCTGGCGGCCGAAGCGCTCCACCATCGCCCGCGCGAACTCGTTCATCCCCTCGGCGCCCAGCAACAGCTCGGCCAGCCTGTCGCGCAGCTCGGGGAGTTCGGCGGTCTCCAGGTCCGGTTCGGCCTCGTGCGAGGGCCGCAGGCCGGTCGTGGAGGCGGGGAACCACAGGTCGAACAGCGTGTCGAAGCCCGGCCGGTGCGAGGGCCGCTTGACCAGCGTCGCGGCGTACGCGGCCCGCAGCGACTCCCGCTCGGTCAGGTCGATCACCTCCAGTGCCCTGGCCGCGTCCAGCCCCTCGGCCAGCGACACCGGCAGCCCCGCCTCGCGTAGCGCGTGCACGAACCCCACGTGCCGGTCGAGCAGGCTCACCTTCCGCCTCCCGCCCCGTGGGCCGAGTGCTCCGCGCCGGTCAAAGGGCCAGCTCCTTGCGTGCCCGGGTCTGGTCGGAGGCGTGCTTGAGCACGACGCCGAGGGTGGCCCCGATCGCCGCCTCGTCCAGCTCGGTCCTGCCCAGCGCGATCAGGGTGTTGGCCCAGTCGATCGTCTCGGCGATCGAGGGCGCCTTCTTCAGTTCCAGGGCGCGCATGGTGGCCACCGTACGGGCGAGTTGCTCGGCCAGGGTGGTCGTGATCGTGGGCACCTGGGCCAGCACGATGTCGCGCTCGCGCTCCGGCGTCGGGTACTCCAGGTGCAGGTAGAGGCAGCGCCGCTTCAGCGCCTCGGAGAGCTCGCGGGTCGCGTTGGAGGTCAGCACCACGTAGGGCCTGCGTACGGCGGTGATCGTGCCGAGCTCGGGGATGGTGACCTGGTAGTCGGACAGGATCTCCAGCAGCAGCCCCTCCACCTCGACGTCCGCCTTGTCGGTCTCGTCGATCAGCAGGACCGTGGGCGTCCGGGAGCGGATCGCCGCGAGCAGTGGCCGCTCCAGCAGGAACTCCTCGGTGAAGATGTCGTCGTGGGTGGCGTCCCAGCTCTCGTCCTGTCCGGCCTGGATGCGCAGCAGCTGCTTCTTGTAGTTCCACTCGTACAGCGCCCTGGCCTCGTCCAGCCCCTCGTAGCACTGCAACCTGACCAGTTCCGCCCCGGTCGCCGCCGCCACGGCCTTGGCGAGCTGGGTCTTGCCCACACCGGCCGGCCCCTCGGCGAGCAGTGGTTTGCCGAGCGCTCCCGCCAGGAAGACCGAGGTCGCGATGGAGTCGTCGGAGAGGTAGTCGACGGCGCTGAGCCGCTCGCTGGCGTCGGCGGGCGAGGCGAACCACATGTGTGCTCCCAGTACAGGACCGAATGTTGTTCTAGCTTAGCCGCTGATCGTCGCGGATTTCGAAGCCCTGCCCGATGTGCGCTATCCTTCAAGAGCTTCAAGCGCCGCTAGCTCAGTTGGTTAGAGCAGCTGACTCTTAATCAGCGGGTCCGGGGTTCGAGTCCCTGGCGGCGCACTCGCGGGAAAGCCCAGATCGGCATCGCCGATCTGGG
>NZ_JBEXUE010000083.1:0-27976 GCF_040614275.1 Streptosporangium sp. NPDC006013 | reverse complement strand
CGTGAGGATACTCACGGCGGGGTCTGTCTATTTGTTACCTAAGAAGGTGTCTCGCCACCATAGGTAGTACTACACTGCGTAGAGCGAGTTCGATAAGTCTTGCCCGAGTGATCCGTGGGTTGCAGTGATCATGGTGAGATCGGCGTCGAGGTCAGCCTGGCGGCGTACCGGGAAATCAGCTTCGTGAGTGACGCGGAGCCCGGTGGTCGCACGGGATGCTTCGGACGGCCGGGTCGAGCTCCCGGCAGGGAGAGCCTCCGGCTCACGGCGCTGGAACACCGGCGCGGGGCGATCGGAGACGCTTACACGGAAGTATGTTTTGGAGGCACGCATGCGTTTACGGCACGAGGACGGGACGCTCGTTCACCTGGCCTACAACGCGGGCGTGCACCCCGCCGAGGACCTCGAGAACCTCATCGCGCACCTGACGAGATACGCGGTGCCGGTGCGCAAGCGCCTCGGAGTGGAGCGGATGGGCGTCGGCCTCTGGCTCTCCCCGAGCGTCGCCGACCATCTCACCGCGGACCGGATAGAGCTGGTGCGCCTGCGCCGCTCCCTTGAGGAGCGCGGCCTGGAGGTCGTCAGCCTCAACGGAACCGGCGGCAGGAACCAGGAGTCCCCCGGTCCCGACTGGGCCAAGCCCGAGCGTTACCGCTACACGATGGCACTCGCCAAGATCCTGGCCTTCCTGCTCCCGCAGGACGTTCGCTTCGGAAGCATCTCCACCATCCCCATCGGCTGGCGCCGCGACTGGCCGGCCGACCTGCACGCGATAGCCTCGCGCCGGTTGGAGCGCCTCGCCCGCGAGCTGCGCGGGCTGTACAGCGTCACCGGAAAGACGATCAGGGTCGGCTTCGAGCCGTGGCCCGGCTGCGTCCTGGAGACCACCAAGCAGGCACTCGACAGGGTCTCCGGCATCGACTCCGAGCACCTGGGGGTCTGCCTGGACGCCTGTTACCTCTCCGGCGGCGCTGAGGAGCCCGGAGTCGCCCTGCGCGGCCTGGCGGATGCCGGAGCTCCTGTCGTCAAGCTCGGCCACGTGCACAACCACATGGCCGCCGCCTGCCGGGAACTGCCCAGCACCCGCTCGGTCCTGGAGGACACCCTCACCGCGATGCTCTCCGGCGCGGTGAACGGCACCGCTCACATCGAGGTGGAGACGCACGACCTGGCCGTGCCGCTTCGGGCCAAGGGGCCCGGCGCACTGGTCAACGTGATCGCCGAGGAGCTCGACTGGGCCCGCACCAGCCTCACGGCTCTCGGCCTGCGTCTCGCCGCCTGATCGCCTTCGCCCGCCGGACTCGCGGCGCGGCAGTGGAGCCTTTCCCGCCGTGCACGGAGGCCCCGGCGGGAAAGGCACCGGCCTGCTCCACCCGGTGACCGCGAGCCGGGCGGCAGCTGCCCTCGTCGAGGGCGCGTTCCCGCGCTGAGGCGTCGATCGTGGCGCGTTCAGCCGGGTAGGCGGTAGGTGCCGTCGTCGAGGACCTCGGCCAGGCCGTCGGAGATCAGGCCGTCGAGGGCGCGCTCTCGCTGCGGGGCGTCGTCCCAGACCACGTCGAGGGCGTCCTTGGGCACCGGACCGTGGGTCTGGCGCAGAACCGCGAGAAGGCGGCCGCGGCACTGACGGTCCGTGCCCGCGTACGTCTGCCCCCTGCGCGCGGGACCCTCGTAGGCGGGCTTGCCCGCCAGGCGCCAGGCGCACAGGTCGCTGACCGGGCAGTCGGCGCAGCGGGCGGCACGAGCGGTGCAGACCAGTGCGCCGAGCTCCATGACGGCGACCGCCCAGACGGGGGCGCGGTCGGCGTCGGGGAGCAGCGAGGTGGCGAGCCTGCGCTCGGGGGGCGTGGTGGCCTTTGGCGGATATTCCTCGCCGCCGACGGCCCGCGCCAGGACCCGCCGCACGTTGGTGTCGAGAACCGCGTGCCGGCCCCCGAAGGCGAAGCTGGCGACCGCGGCCGCGGTGTACTCGCCGACGCCGGGCAGCGCCAGCAGGGCGTCGTGCTCCGAGGGGACCTCGCCGCCGTGCCGGTCGGTGATCGCGCGGGCGCACGCGTGCAGGTTCAGCGCCCGGCGGGGGTAGCCGAGGCGGCCCCAGTGGCGTACGGCCTCACCGGGGGGCTCGGCGGCGAGGGAGGCGGGCGTGGGCCAGCGCTCCATCCACTCGGTCCAGACGGGCAGCACCCTGACCACCGGTGTCTGCTGCAGCATGATCTCGCTGACCAGGATCGACCAGGGCGAGGCGCCGGGCGCCCGCCAGGGAAGGTCGCGGGCATTGCCGGCGTACCAGTCGAGGACGGGTTCGAGTAAGCGGTTCGACTCGGGCACCTTTTGACGATAGTGCGGGATCGGGCCCCCTTGCCCCTCCTTCACCTGCCTTCATCCGTCTTCTGCCGATGATCGGTGGCCGAAACGGGGACGGTAGCGGCGGGTCTCCCCCTGTGGCCCGCGAGCACTAACCATACTGTCGGTATGGATCCCGACACGTTCCGTAGCGATATCGGAGCTGACATCTACTGGCGGCGCCGGATGGCCGCGCTCGTCGGTGTGCTCGTGGTGGTCGCCGTCGTGGCGTGGGCCTGCTCGTCGACGAGCGGGCCGCAGGACGCCCGGGAGAAAGGCACCTCGGCCGCCGAGAAGGACGCGCCGGACCCGCTGCTGGCCATCCTGCCGACCGTGACGGTCATCCCCTCACCGCCTGCGAGCCCGTCCGCGAGCCCGACCCCGGAGCCGAGGGAGAGCAAGGCGGCCCCCAGGCCCCGGCGACCTGGTGAGGCCTGCGCCTCCCCGCAGCTCGTACTGAGCATGGAGGGCCAGGGGACGGTCTACCCGCCGGGCATCCGGCCCCGGTTCATCCTCACCCTCGTCAATGTCGGCAAGGTGATGTGCACCACGGACGTGGGGCCGCGCAACATGGAGGTGCGCATCACCTCCGGTGACGATCGCGTGTGGTCCTCCTCCGACTGCGTCAGCGGTGAGACCGAGAACATCCGCAAGCTCGACCGGGGCATCCCCTATGTCCGGGAGCTGGTGTGGGACCGCCGCAGGTCCGGGAACGACTGCACCGTCGACCGCGTCGCCGCGCGTCCCGGTACCTACGTCGCGGTGGTCCACGCCCCCGGTCTGAGGAGCCGCAAGGCCGTCTTCCACCTTCGCTAGCGATGTCCGTCCGCGTGCCCCGGGGCACCGAAAGGCCGCTTCCGCGAGACGACGGCCGGAAAACCGGCCGAAGTTCGCGGTCAGCGCACCGGCGCCGTGGAGACCTTCGCCGGGCCGGCGGCCGTCGACCGTCCAGGCCGCCGGGCGAGGCATGCCGGAAGGACCCGGTGAGCCTCCGCGCTCGGCCGGGGGATCTCTTACACGTAGCGTTCCAGGATGGACGACTCGGCCAGCCGGGACAGACCCTCGCGGATGTGGCGGGCCCTGGCCTCGCCCACCCCGCCCACCTCCTGGAGGTCACCGATGCTGGCGGCCAGGAGCTTCTGCAGGCTGCCGAACTGGTCGACGAGGCGCTCGACCACCGTGCCCGGCAGGCGCGGAACCTTGGCCAGCAGGCGGTAGCCCCTGGGGCTCACCGGTGTCTCCAGGGCGTCGTTGCCCGAATGGCCGAGGATCTGGGCGACGACCGAGAGGTCGAGCAGGTCGGCGGAGGAGAGCTGGTCGAGCTCGTGCAACGCCTCGGCGAACTTGCGCGGGCGGCGGCCCGTCACGGGCAGGTAGTCGCGCACGATCAGTTCGAGGTCGCTCTCCGTGCCGGCCACGAGCTCATCCAGCTGCAGGGAGAGCAGGCGGCCGTCAGTGCCGAGCTCCACCACGTAGCCCGCGATCTCCTCGGAGATGCGCCTGACCATCTCCAGCCGCTGGGCGACCACCGCGATGTCGCGGACCGTCACCAGATCCTCGATCTCCAGCGCCGAGAGCGTGCCGGAGACCTCGTCCAGGCGGAGTTTGTAGCGCTCCAGCGTGGCCAGGGCCTGGTTGGACTTGGACAGGATGACCGACGACTCCTCCACCACGTAGCGGATGCCGTCGAGGTAGAGGGCGATGATCCGCATGGACTTGCTGAGGGAGATGACCGGAAAGGATGTCTGAAGGGCCACCCGCTGGGCGGTGCGGTGCCGGGTGCCCGACTCGTCGGTGGGCAGGGACGGATCAGGCATCAGGTGCACGGCCGCGCGCACGATCCGCAGGTCGCCGGAGTTGAGGACGATGGCGCCGTCCATCTTGGCCAGCTCGCGCAGCCGTGTCGCGGAGAACTCGACGTCCAGCTCGAACCCGCCGCTGCAGATCTCCTCGACGGTGCTGTCGTATCCCAGCACGATCAGGCCGCCGGTGTGTCCTCGCAGGATGCGCTCCAGGCCGTCGCGCAGGGCGGTGCCCGGTGCGACGGCGGCGAGGACGTCCCTGCGGCGGTCGTCGAGCCCTTTGTACATTGCTGCCACATGACCCCCGTGGTCTGCGTATAACGCTCAGCTTACCGGCGAAGGCCCCGCACGGCCCGGAATCATCTGATGACCATGGGCCGCACGAGGTCCGTGGGGCGTGGCGCCTCAGGTGACGTGGGTGAGGGCGTCCCAGACGTTCTCCGCCTCGACGACGTCGAAACCGGGCGCGAAGGACGCGCCCCGCCCGGCCACCCGGACCAGGGAGTTGTCGCCGTTGCGTCTCTTGCCCACCTCCAGGGAACCCGCCGGGACCAGTGCCCGGGTGAAGCCCAGCCGCGCGGCCTCCGACAGGCGGCGCCGCACGTCGCGCACCGGGCGCAGCTCCCCTGCCAGGCCCACCTCGCCGAGCACCACCAGGCCGGCGGGGAGCGCCTTGTCGCCGGCCGCGCTGGCGACCGCCAGCATCACGGACAGGTCGACGGCGGGATCGCTGAGCTTGATCCCGCCGACGGTCGCGGTGAAGACGTCGCACCCGCCCAGCTTGGCGTTGAGCCGCCGTTCCAGCACGGCCAGCACCATCGTCACCCGGTAGGTGTCGAGCCCCGAGGAGGAGCGGCGTGGCTGCTGGGCCTCGGTCCTGGCGACCAGCGCCTGGACCTCGGCCGGCAGCGGCCGGGTGCCCTCCAGGGTGACCGTGACGCACGTGCCGGGCACCGGGTCGGTGCGGTGCGAGACGAACAGGCCGCTGGCGTCGGTGATGCCCTCGATGCCGCTCTCGTGCAGGTCGAAGCAGCCGACCTCGTCGACCGGGCCGTACCGGTTTTTGATCGCGCGGACCAGGCGGAGCCGGGAGTGCCGATCGCCCTCGAAGTGGAGCACCACGTCGACGAGATGCTCCAGCGTGCGGGGGCCGGCGATCGAGCCCTCCTTGGTGACGTGGCCGACCAGCACGGTGGCCATGCCACGCTCCTTGGCCAGCCGCACCAGGTTTCCCGCGACCTCCCTGACCTGGGTCACCCCACCGGGCACGCCGGTCGCCTGGGCCGAGCCGATCGTCTGCACCGAGTCGACGATGAGCAGGTCGGGCTGGACCTTCTCGACGTGCGAGACCAGCGCGCCCAGCTCGGTCTCCGCGGCCAGGTAGAGACGGTCCTGGATCGCGCCGATCCGGTCGGCCCTGATCCGCACCTGGGCGGCCGACTCCTCGCCCGTGATGTAGAGGACGGTCTGCTGCCGGGCGATCTTGGCCGCCGCCTCCAGCAGGAGAGTGGACTTGCCGATGCCGGGCTCACCGGCCAGCAGCACGACGGCTCCGGGCACCAGACCGCCGCCGAGGACCCGGTCGAGCTCGGGAACCCCGGTGCCGCGCGCGTGCGCCACCTCGGCCTTGACCTGGCCGATCGGAACCGCCGGTGCCGACACCGCTCCGGCGGAGGCCACCCGCGCACCCGCGGGCGCCGTCTCCTCCTCGACCGTGCCCCAGGCCTGGCACTCGCCGCAGCGCCCCACCCACTTGGCCGTCTGCCACCCGCACTCGGCACAGCGGTAGCCACCAGCCTTCTTCGCCATGGCCGCACGTTACCCGTAGGACCCGACAACTTTCACCCGGTGGGGGCGCCGTACCGGATGAAAGCCATCGGGAGAGGCGTCAGATGTGGCCTTCGAGGTCGGCCAGCAGCAGGCGCTTGGGCTTGGCGCCCTTGATCTGCCGGACCACCTCGCCGTCCTTGTAGAGGTTGAGCGTCGGCAGGCCGAGGACGCCGTACCTGGCGGAGATCTCGGGGTAGTCGTCGGCGTTGAGCTTGGCGATCGTGAGGCGGTCGCCGTACTCGGCCTCGATCTCCGCCAGGACCGGCGCGATCATCTTGCACGGCCCGCACCACTCGGCCCAGAAGTCGACCAGGACCGGCTTGTCGCTCTGTAGCACCTGCTCGTCGAAGTTGTCACTGGTCAGTGTGATCATGGTTTTCCCGCTTTCCTCAGTACGCATCCTGGGCAGGCGGTGGTCAGCTGCGCCGCCACCTCCGCCCTCCGGGTGAGAAGCGTGCGGATCTCGTCGTCGATCTCCGCCAGCTTGCGCTGGTAGACGGCCACGGAATCCGGGCACGATCCCCCCAGGGCATGCCCGGCCCGCAGGCAGGCCACGAACGGGCGGGCGTCCTCCAGGGTGAAGCCGACGGCGAGCAGCGACCGGATCTCGGAGACGAGCCGCAGATCGGTCTCCCCGTACTCCCGGTAGCCGTTGGCCGAGCGCCGGGCCGTGATCAGTCCCTGCTGCTCGTAGTAGCGCAGTGCCCGGGTACTGACACCCGCCCGCCGTGCCAGCTCGCCGATCCGCATCCGGCCCTCCTCATGACCCGACGATAAACCTTGACATCAACGTCAAGGTCAAGCCGGTGTCCCGTTGTTCCCCCGCCGCGCCCGACAGGCCGGTGGGCAGCCGCGGGACAGGTTCAGAACCGCCTCCAGCGCAGCAGGTTGGGGTAGGCGATCTCCAGGCCGGGGGTCTCGGCGATGGCGAGGTCGGCGACCGCGGGGGTGAACTCGATGCGGAGCACCGCCTCCAGATCGGCGCGGCGTTCGAAGCACATGCGCAGGTCGAGTTTCGCCACCTGCCAGCCCTGGCGGTTCCAGAAGCTCTCGACGGCCCTGGCCGAGTACGCGGGGATGGACTGGCTGAACCAGCGGCCGAAGGCGCCGCGGGTGGTGTCGATGTCGATCACGAAGGCCGCGCCGCCGCGCCGCATCACCCGGGAGAGTTCGGCCAGGCCGGGCTCGCAGCCGGGGCCGAAGAAGTAGGCCCAGCGGGCGACGGCCACGTCCACGGAGGCGTCGGGCATCGGGAGGGCCTGGGCGGTGGCGGCGTGGATCTCGACGTTCCGCAGGGCATGGCAGCGGCGCCTGGCCAGCCGTACGAGGTCCTCGTGGGGCTCGACGCCGATCACGCGGGCGGCGGTGGCGGCCATGGCCGGCAGGTGATAGCCGGTGCCGCAGCCGATGTCGAGGACCGTCGCCCCGGTCCACGACCTGACGGCCGCCATCGCGGCCTCGGCACGCCCCTCGGGATCCACCGCTCGGTTCTCCAACTCGTAGGTCTGGGGGGTGTTCCAGATGTTGGGGCTGGGGATGGCACCCCTGGCGAACCTCGGCATGCCCTTACCGTAATGACTCCTCCGTCTCGGTGAGGAGAGCGGCTTCCCACCCCACCGGCGGAGGCGGGCCCTGATCGTTTCGAACGCCCGGTGGTCTCCTCGCCGAACCCGATGATGTGATCTCGGTCGCGTCGGTGGTGGCGGACAGCACTGCTCGCCGGACCCGCTTAGGCTGGCAAAGGTGAGCGACATGAGCGAGCGGGCCGGTATGCCCAGCGGTGTTCGCCAGGGTGTGCTCCGAGCCGGAGACGAGGAAGCGGTATGAGCGTCCGTGTATCCAGCGCGAAGATCGCGCTGTCCAGCGCGTCGGTGTATCCCGAACGCACCCCCGACGCCTTCGAGTTGGCCGCGCGTCTGGGATACGACGGTGTGGAGATCATGGTGGGCGCCGACCCCGTGAGCCAGGACATCGACGTCCTGGAGCGCCTGTCGGACCACTACCAGCTGCCGATCCTGGCCATTCACGCGCCGTGTCTGCTGGTGACGCAGCGGGTGTGGGGCAAGGACCCGTGGGCCAAGCTCCAGCGCGCGCAGCGCGCCGCCGAGCGGGTCGGTGCCAGGACCGTCGTGGTGCACCCGCCGTTCCGCTGGCAGCGCGACTACGCGCGCGACTTCGAGCTCGGCCTTGCCAGGATGCGTGACGAGACCGACGTGGTCTTCGCGGTGGAGAACATGTTCCCGCTGAAGGCCAGGGGCAACGAGGTGGTCCCCTACTCACCCGACTGGAATCCGGTCGACTACGACTTCCCGCAGGTCACGCTGGATCTGTCGCATACGGCGGTGTCCGGGTCCGACGCCATGGAGATGTTCACCAAGCTTGGCGACAGGCTGGCCCACCTGCACCTGGCCGATGGCGTGGGGGTGTCGAACAAGGACGAGCACCTGGTTCCCGGGCGGGGCAACCAGCCGTGCGCGCCGATCCTGGAGCGGATGGCGGGCAACGGCTACTCGGGGCTGGTCGTGCTGGAGATCAACACGCGCAAGGCCGCCAGCCGTACCGAGCGGATCGACGATCTCGCCGAGGCGCTGGCCTTCGCCCGGCTGCATCTCGCCGCGTCCACCAACGTATGAGCGAGCCCGTCGTGAGCACGCCGTCCGCGAACGGCTCCGCCCAGGACGGGGCCGGAGCGGTCAGAAGGCGCCCGGGGCGCAGGCCGGGGTCGGCTGACACCCGCGGGCAGATTCTCGCGGCGGCGCGTGAGACCTTCGCGGAGAAGGGGTTCGACCGGGCGACCATCCGGGGCATCGCCCGGCAGGCGGGGGTGGATCCGGCGCTGGTCCACCACTACTTCGCCGGCAAGGAGGGGATGTTCGTCGAGGCCATGGAGCTGCCGTTCACCCCCGAGAGCGTCGTCTCGGCGATCCTGGCGGGGCCGCGCGAGGAGGTCGGCGAGCGGCTGGCCCGGTTCATCCTGACCGTCACCTCGGATGCCGGGGCCCGCCAGCCGCTGCTGGCGCTGGTCCGCACCGCGATGACCAACGACCAGATGGTCGTCATGATCCGCGAGTTCATGACGCAGGCGCTCCTGGTCCGGGTCGCGGAGATACTGGGAGTCCCGCCGATCCGGATGGAGGCGGCCTTCGCACAGCTGTTCGGCGTGGTCCTGGTGCGCTACGTGCTCAAGCTGGAGCCGCTGGCCTCGGTGGACATCGAGGAGCTGGTCGAGCTGCTCGCTCCCACGGTCCAGCGCTATCTCGACGCGCCTTCCTAGCCTCGGCGGCATATAGAGCATTGTTCTGGGAACGGTGTTGACCATAAGGTGGCCACGGCCGACGGCGGCCTCGCTTTGAAGTTAAGTTACCGATCGGTAGTATTTATGGAGACCCGTCGTCAGCGTGGATGACAGGCAGTCGTACGCTGTCAGCCAACGTCGTCTGTGGGAGGACCCGTGCTCTGGGTAGCGATTATCGGGCTGGTCATGACAATCGTGGCGCTCGCGCTTGCCGCGCGCCGCGTGTTGTTCCTGTACAAGCTTGCCACCGTCGGGCCGGGCGCGCCCGAGCGCGTCGAGTACGCGAAGAACAACCTCGGTGAGGAGCTCAAGGCCCAGCTGGTCGAGGTTCTCGGGCAGCGGAAGCTGCTGAAGTGGACGGCGTCCGGTGTCGCGCACTTCTTTGTCATGTGGGCGTTCCTCATTCTGGCGACCGTCTACCTTGAGGCGTACGGCGCGCTGATCCAGGGGGCCGTCACCGGAACCCCCGACTTCCACATTCCCCTTGTCGGGACGTGGCCGATCCTGGGTTTCCTGCAGGACTTCATCGCGGTCGCGGCCCTGCTGGGACTCATCGCCTTCGCGACCATCAGGATCAAGAACGCTCCGAAGAAGCTGGGCCGCAAGTCCCGCTTCTCCGGGTCGCATCTCGGCGGTGCCTGGCTCGTCCTCTTCATGATCTTCAATGTGATCTGGACGATGTTCCTCTTCCGCGGCGCCGCGGCCAACAGCGGCAACCTGCCCTACGCCTCGGGGGCGTTCGCCTCCGACGCGACGGCCGCGCTGCTGCGGCCGCTGGGCGAGGCGGCCAACGAGGCGCTCGAGCACGTCGGCCTGCTCCTGCACATCGGCGTCATGCTGGTGTTCCTGGTGATCGTGGTGAACTCCAAGCACCTGCACATCTTCACCGCGCCGATGAACGTGGCCTTCTCCCGCCGCCCGGACGGCAACGGCGCGGCCCAGCCGATGCGGATCGACGGCAAGATCGTCGACTTCGAGGACGAGGACCTCGACGGTGACCGGCTCGGCCGGGGCAAGATCGAGGACACCACCTGGAAGGGCTTCCTCGACTTCTACACCTGTACCGAGTGCGGCCGCTGCCAGTCGCAGTGCCCGGCCTGGAACACCGACAAGCCGCTGTCGCCGAAGATGCTGATCCTGGACCAGCGCGACCACGCCTTCAAGGTGGCGCCGTACCTGATGGCCACCCAGGAGCAGCGCGCCGACCTGCACGAGGACGTGCTGGCCCTGCTGGAGAAGCCGCTGGTCGGCGAGGACGGCGTCATCCACCCCGACGTGCTGTGGTCCTGCACCAACTGTGGTGCCTGCGTCGAGCAGTGCCCGGTGGACATCGAGCACATCGACCACATCCTCGACATGCGCCGCTACCAGGTGATGGTGGAGTCCAACTTCCCCTCCGAGGCCGGCGTCATGGTCAAGAACCTGGAGAACAAGGGCAACCCGTGGGGGATGTCCGAGATGAAGCGGGCCGACTGGATCGAGGAGCTCGCCGGCCGCGAGGTCGACCCCATCGAGGTCCAGCTCATCGATGACAAAATGCCGGAGGACACCGAGTACCTGTTCTGGGTCGGCTGCGCAGGGGCGCTGGAGGACCGGGCCAAGAAGACCACCAAGGCGGTCGCGGAGCTGCTGCACGTCGCGGGTGTGAAGTTCGCGGTGCTCGGCCCGATGGAGGCGTGCACCGGTGACCCGGCCCGCCGCCTGGGCATGGAGTTCCTCTTCGACATGCTGGCCAAGCAGAACATCGAGACGCTGAACGAGGCCGGGGTCAAGAAGATCGTCGCGACCTGCCCGCACTGCTTCAACACCCTCGCCAACGAATACCCGCAGCTGGGCGGTACCTACGAGGTGGTGCACCACACCCAGCTGCTGGCCAAGCTGGTGGACGAGGGCAAGCTGATCCCGGTCACGCCGATCGAGGAGAAGATCACCTACCACGACCCGTGCTTCCTCGGGCGCCACAACAAGGTCTACTCCCAGCCCCGCGACATCATGGCCAAGGTCCCCGGTGTGCAGACCCAGGAGATGCACCGCCACAAGGACCGCGGCTTCTGCTGCGGCGCGGGCGGCGCGCGGATGTGGATGGAGGAGCGGCTCGGAAAGCGCATCAACACCGAGCGGGTGGACGAGGCGCTGACCACGGACCCGGACACCATCTCCACGGCCTGCCCGTTCTGCCTGGTCATGCTCGGTGACTCGATCAACGAGAAGAAGAACGCGGGCGAGGCCAGGGAGACGCTGGAAGTCGTCGACGTCTCCCAGCTGCTGATCAAGTCGATCAAGGGCCAGCCCGTTGAGGCGTCCTGAGGCCCGATGACCGAACGTCAGGTGCGGCATTTTTTCGCATGCCACACCTGACCTGCGGTCAAGTTCCCATGAAAAGGACGTAAGGTCCGAAAACCTTCCTTTCACATAACGGTCAAATCACGGTAACCTCAACGTCGCGTAGCTCATTCAACGGGGAGGGGGCTTGACGATGCCTGTCGTCGTCAGCGATGCCGAGGTTACCCTGGCCGATGTTCTCTCACTTCGGCTGGCCGTCGACGAACCGCTGGCCGACGGCACCGAACTGGTCCTGCGCAACCGGGCCACCGCGGTCGAGAGCCGGGTGCCGCTGGGGGCGCCGGGTGTCCAGGCGCGCGAGGCGGCACTGGCGGTCTCGCTCGCGCCGCTGGAGCTGGGGCCCGGCCGCTGGGACACCTACCTGCAGCAGGGCGCGTCGCGCACCCGGCTGCGCAGCGTCGACCCCGGGTTCTCCCTCGACCACCTGGACGCGTACGCGCTGAGCCGCCGCACGCTGGCCTACCGCGCCTACCGGACCCGTAACGGCTTCCTGGCCCTGAAGATCGACGACGCCCGGCCGGCGGCCGAGGTCCGTTCCGTCTGGTTCAGGGAGGGGCGCTTCGAGGTCACCGGGCTGCTGGCCTTCACCGGCCTCGACGACGACGAGGCCCGGCACGAGGCGCGGCTCGCTCTGCGCCGCAGCCGGCCCGACGCCGAGCTGACCTCTGTTGCAACGGTCCAGGGCGTGCGCTTCCACGCCGCGCTCTCACTCTGCGACGTGCTCGCCGCGGCTCCCGACCAGACCGGCACCTGGGAACCCTCGCTGCGGGTGCGCGGCGTGGACACACCGCTCCGGCTGGGCTCCCGGCTGGACGACGTCGACGGCAAGCGCCGCCGTCTGCACTATCCCGCGGCCCAGATCGACGGGGTGCCGATCCGTCCCTGCTACACGGCGGACGACGAGCTCAGGATCGAGGTCGGCGGGTGAGAATCTGCCTGCTCGTCCCATCCGTCTACGGCATGCGTGGTGATACCCGCTCGGTGGTCAACCTCGCGGGAGAGCTGGCAGAACGTCACGACGTCGAGATCATCAGCGTCCGCCGCCAGCGGGAGAGGCCGTTCTTCCCCGTGGCGTCCGGTGTGAAGCTGTCCTGGGTGGTCGACGCCCAGCCGGGGGTGCGGCACCTGCTCCCGCGCGGCCAGATGCGCACCGAGGTCGCTCTCTGGCGGCGGTTGCGCAGCCTGAAGGCCGACGTGCTCATCAGCACGCGCCCCGGCCTGAGCGTCCAGGTGGCCAGGCACGCGCCGCGTGACGTCGTGCGGGTCGCCCGTGAGTGGGGCCGCCCGCCGGTGCCGGGGCCGATCAGGAAGTTCTACCCGCGCCTGGACGCGGTCGCCGTCGCCACCGAGTCGAGCAGGCAGGAGTGGGACCGTCTGCTGGACGGGAACGTCACGGTCGGCACGATCCCGGACGCGCTGCCCGCCGGGCCGTGGCCACGCTCGCGGATGGACAACCGCATCGTCGCCGCGGGCGGGCGCCTGGTGCCGGCGAAGGCCCACGAGCGGTTGATCCGCGCGTTCGCCGCCGTCGCGGGCAAGCGCCCCGACTGGCGGCTGCGCCTGTACGGCGGGGGTCCCGAGGAGAAGCGCCTGCGGGCCCTCGTCGGCGCCCTCGACCTGCACAACCACGTCTACTTCATGGGCACCACCTCCGACCTGACCGGCGAGTTCGCCAAGGCCTCGATCGTGGCGACCACCTCCAGGACGGAGGTGCTCGGGATGACCGTGATCGAGGCGATGGCCAGCGGGGTGCCGGTGATCGCGTTCGACGGCCCGCGGGGAGCGGGCGAGTTCGTGGCCGACGGGCGGAGCGGGGTCCTGGTCGCCGAGGGGGAGGGCGAGATCGAGGCGTACGCGTCCGCGCTGCTCGCGCTCATCGACGACGAGCGGCGGCGGCGGGAGCTCGCGGCGGGGGCACTGGAGGCCGCGGCGGTTTACGGCGCGGGCGCGGTGGCGGACCGCTGGGAGAAACTGATCGCGGCTACATCCCGCTGTGCCTGACGCGGGTACCGTTGGGACATGCATGGGTACAGCGGTGACAAGCAGGCTTATCTGACCCGGTTACGGCGGATCGAGGGGCAGATCAGAGGCCTGCAGCGGATGGTCGAAGAGGATGCCTACTGCATCGACGTGCTGACCCAGGTGTCCGCCGCCACGCGGGCGCTCCAGGCGGTGGCGCTCGGCCTGCTTGAGGATCACATCGGTCACTGCGTCGCCGACGCCATCAACACCGGGGGCCCGGAGGCGCAGGAGAAGGTCAAGGAGGCGTCGGCCGCGATCGCCCGTCTCGTCCGTTCGTGACTAGTCACATGACTATTTTTTCCGACCACGTCCCGGACCCCGTTACAGGGTCCGGGACCGGGTCTTGAAAACGGTTCTTCCGGTGGCTTCAGCAGACAGCCGAAGCACTCAACCCGAGCGCGTTGTCGAGCTCCACCAAGGTGAGGGGCCGTTCGCTGATGGCGACGGCGGACAGCACCTCGGCATAGAGCGCGATCTCGTCCAACGCGACACGGTCGTGGACTCTAGAGTCCAGGTCGTCGTGCCCCACCGCGTCGTCCTTCCTTCCGCAGCCCACACCCACTTCGAGGTTACGGCGGGCGGTCATCGGTGCCCATGGCCCATCGGGACCATTCCTCGCCCCGCCCGGCACGTCCTCAAGGAGGATCATTTCCCGATTACGAGATCACAATTCAGCTAATTGTCTGATGCGTAGGGGCCTAGAAGGATATAGGGAGAGTAAGGATGAAATAACTCTATTTGTGGTTTAAGCATACCGGCGTGTGTCAGAAGTGGCGTGGATAGGTCCCCGATACTCCCGGGACGGGGTCGTCCCGCTCGTGTGTCAGCCGGTGCACGACAGCCGAGGCCGTCGTGAAACCGCGCTCGGGTACCTCGGTCCCGGTGAGACGGCACCACGCGAGCCCGGTGGCGTAGGCGGCGCCGAGCAGGGCCGCGGCCGAGGCCCGGTCCGGCGGGTGGAGCGCGGAGGGCAGCTCGCCCGAGCGCGGCCAGCAGCCCCGCAGCGGGTGCGCGGCGTCGGTGAGCACCACGTGGAGGATGTGCCGCAGCTCGGGATCCAGCCACGGGTAGAGCCCGTCGGCCACCCTCGGCGCGAAGGCCGCCAGGTCGGCGGCGAGCAACGAGGCGGCCACCGCCCGTGGATCGGCACCCATCGGGGCGAGGAAGCCCAGTGCCTGGACCAGGTCGTAGACCATGTGCTGGAAGTGGTCGCCGGGTGAGGCGTCGGGCAGCGTCATGTGGGCCGGGCAGCGCGAGAGCCACGCGTGGCGTACCACCTCGTCGCCCCGGTGGGCGATGACGGGATCCTGGCAGGCCCGGCGGAGCAGCGGTTCGATCATGGCCAGCAGGGCGTCGGCACGCGGCCCGAATCTCGGGTCGCCGCGTACCACGGCGGCGGTGTCGGCCATCAGCGCGACCAGCCGCAGGCCCGCCTCGGGGTGCCCCGCCCTGACCCGCTCGCCGTACAGCGCGACCAGCTCGCCCAGCGAGGTGGGCGGCAGCCAGCGGACCCACTCGTCGCCGGGCAGCGGGCGGGCGAGGAACTCCCCGAACATCGACAGCAGTACCTCGTTGCCGTCGAAGGCGGGGGCGTAGGCGCACCACATGAGCGTGCCCCAGATCGCGGCGACCGGGCTGGCCACCTCCCCGGCGAAGAGCCGGGTGAACGGCCCGGTGAGCGGGAAGTCCTCCCTGCGCCTGCCCCGCTGGGCGATGACCAGCTCGCGGACCCGCTCGGTGATCTCGTAGGGCACGTCGGGGCCGACGAACCCCTGGATCGACCCACGGTCGACGGCGAAGTCGGGGCCGGTCGGGATCAGATGCGGCAGGACCATCGAGGTGACCTGGATGACCTGCGCCGCGGCGCGGAAACCCAGGTCGGTGGGAGGTGCGGTCAGGTACCAGCGGCCGTCGGCGGGATCCTGGCGGTACCACCGGGCGTGGGCACCGAACAGCCAGCGCCCGCCGTCCGGGGTGGCCAGCGTGCGCTGGGCGATGGCCTGGGCCCGCGCGAGCGGCGGGAGACCCGTCCACCGGTGGTCGGCGACCATGGTCCGCACGTCGCGCTCGATGGCGTCGAACCCATCCCACTGCCACATGCCGGTCATCGGCATTCCGGGGCGAGGGCCCCTGGCCTTCGCCACGGGCGGGATGCCCCTGCCTCCCTTCGGTCAAGGTGGTGTCCGGCACCGCGATCGCCAAGCGGGCCTCGCACGATCGTAAGGCTCTCCCGGCTGCTCCGGCAGGCGGGCGTTCAGGCCGGCGGGCGTGCCGTTCAGACCGGCGACGACACGGTCGCGGCCCGATGGCGGGCGGCCCTGGCGACGTAGCCGGCCGAGGTACGGGCGAAGGAGTCGCGGTCGTCGTCCGTGAGCTCTCGGACGATCTTCCCGGGGACACCCGCGACGAGTACCCCCGCCGGGATCTGCTTCCCCGGTGCCACCAGGGCGCCGGCTGCGATCAGCGACCCCGCGCCGATCCTGGCGCCGCCCAGCACGATCGCGCCGATGCCGATGAGCGCGCCGGTCTCCACATGGGCCCCGTGCACCATGGCCTTGTGCCCGAGGCTCACCCGGGGCTCCAGCACGGCCGGCTCGCCCGGGTCGGAGTGCAGGCAGCACAGGTCCTGGATGTTGCACTCCTCGGCGACCTCGATGTCCTCGTCGTCCCCGCGGAGGACCGAGCCGTACCAGACGTTCGCGGCGCGGCCCAGCCGGACCCTTCCGACGACCACGGCTCCCGGGGCGATGTAGGCGTCCGGATGAATCCGCGGAATCGCGTCGCCGTCGAGGGCGGCGATGTATGGCATGGCGTTCATGGAGACGATGTTAGAGGGGGGCGTTCTGTCCGGTATTTCGGCAAGCAGGTGGCGTGTTCAGGTTGCGGACTTGGGCAGTAAGCAGGAAAGTCGTCTCCTGACGTCACCTTTCCCGCCACACAACCTCCACGGGCAGTGCCATGACAAACCAGCACGAGAGCTTTCCCGACCTGATGCATGAGGACTCGTTCGAGGTCGTCATGCGCGGTTACAGCCGCCGACAGGTTCACGACTACATGGACCGCCACCGCCACCAGATTCGCGACCTGGAGGAGCGGCTCGCGCGCGCGATCGACCAGGCCGAGCAGGGCCGGATCGAGCTGTCCGAGGCACGCAGGAGGCTCTCGGACGCCCCGCAGGACTACGACGAGCTCGGCGAGCGGCTCAGCCAGATACTGAAGCTGGGAGAGGAGGAGGCCGCCTCCAAGAGGCAGGTCGCGGAGGCGGAGGCGGTCAAGCTCCGCGACGACGCGGCCACCGAGTCCGAGCGGCTGATCACCTCCGCGC
The DNA here is from genome assembly GCF_040614275.1 of Streptosporangium sp. NPDC006013. Lineage (NCBI taxonomy): Bacteria > Bacillati > Actinomycetota > Actinomycetes > Streptosporangiales > Streptosporangiaceae > Streptosporangium > Streptosporangium sp. NPDC006013. Next base: position 11,019 of record NZ_JBEXUE010000083.1, on the reverse strand, counting down.
AGGACCGGGCGGAGAGCATCCTGAACGCCGCGCAGCAGGAGGCCGAGCGCCGGGTGGCCGAGGCCACCGCCACCGCCGAGCAGAGGCTCGCCCACGCCGGAAACGAGGCGGAGGAGACGGTCAACGCGGCCCGTGCCGAGTCCGAGGAGACCCTGCGCAGCGCCCGTGCCGAGGCCGACCGGATGGTCACCTCGGCGAGGAGGGAGGCGGAGCAGACCGTCGAGCATGCCCGCGCCGAGGCCGAGTCCACGCTGAACGCGGCCCACTCGGAGGCACGGGCGACGGTCATCGCCGCCAACACCGAGGCGCACTCCACGCTGTCGTCGGCCCAGCAGCGGGCCAACGCCCTGGACGAGACCACCGGCCGCCGGGTCGTCTACCTCACCGACACCCACCACGAGGTCATGCGCCGCCTGCACGAGATGGGTGCCGTCCTGGGCGACCTGCTGCACCGGGAGAGCAGTGCGGGTCCCCTGGTCGACGAGGACGCGGTGCTGCCCCCGGCCCGTGTCCAGCCCGCGCTGACGGCTCCCGCCCCGGCCGAGGCCACCAACGACGTCTCCGACGTCTCCGGGGTCTCGGGGGGCTCGGGGGCCCCCGACGAGACGCCGGGCGCCGTGTCGGACGGCACCGAGGCGCCGGCGGGGTACGCGGAGCACACCGGGTCCGAGGGCGCGCGAGGCGCCGAGCCCGATGACGCCGAACCCGACCTGGAGTCCGTACGGGTGATCGTGGAAGACGACGCCCCCCGCGAGGACGCCGGTGACCGTTCTGCCGAGGAGCTCGAGGTGTACGACGACACCGACGTCGGCCTCGCCCGGGCCGCGGGAAAGAACGGGGGGAGGTACGCCGCTCCCCACAAATGAGGTCCCCTCGCCCCGAAGCGCGTGAACGGGTATCGGCGCGCGTGACCGTGGATCTCAGCGGTGCCGCGGAGATCATGAGCGGGCCAGCGTGGTTCTGGAGACCGGCGCGTGATCGTGGGTCCGCGGCGTGGTCGGAGCCCGGAGCCGTCCGGAGGTCAAGCGGAAGCCCCCGCCCCCGATAGGGTCGAGGGCTTCCGCGATTGGGGGCCCGGCGCCGGGACCGCATCGGATCCGCTCACCCCGGCACCGGGCGGTCTTCAAGTGTCCGTTTCCGGCTCCGCCTCGCCGGAACGTTCCCGCTGGGTGTGCAGTTGCTCACGCAGTTCCTCAGGGCCGTCCGCGTCGATGGTCATCGCGCAGCCGACATCACGCTGGGCGGAGGTCAGCGGGTGGTGGCGGGTTGCCCACCACCTGCCCGCGTCGCTCCGCCAGATCGTCCAGTCGGGGAACTCCCGGGCGATTTCCGCTAGATGTCGGTCGAAAGACATCCGTGCACCTTCCCCGCGCCCAGGCCCGTCTTTGCGACGTTCCACCTCTGACGGTGAGGCACTTCTCTAGAGAAATCAATGATCGTGAAGGACAGGTCAACCTATCGGTTGACGGATGGTCTTGAACTATGAGTCGAAGTCGTACTGAAGTACGTAAGAGGCGGCGTCCAGCACCATCTCGTTGATCTCGACGGCGACGCCGTCGGTGGTGCGGGCGACCCGGGCGATCACGATGACCGGGGTACCGGCGGGCAGGTCGAGCTGGACGGTCTCGTGGGGATGGGGCATGCGGGCGCGGATCTCCTCGGTGAAGTGCGCCGGGGCGTGGCCGAGCTCGCCGAGGCGCGCGTAGACGCCCCCCGGTCCGGTGTCCTCCCTTGTGATCGCGGTCCCCTCCACCAGTTCGGCGGGGAAGTGGGAGACCGACAGTTGCACCGGCCGCCCGTTCACCGAGTAGCGCCGCCTGCGGACCCACACCTCGGGGCTGTCCAGCACCCGTGCCACGGGGTCCTCGGCCCGCTCCCGGTCGATGTCCACCTCGTCCACGGTGTAGGGGCGGCCCTCGGTGTCGGAGTCCCAGATGGCCGCGCCGCGCCCCCATCTGTCACGAGAGAGCCGCCGGGAGCCGTGTCGCCTGATCGGGCGGAACTGCCTGACATACACCCCCGAGCCGCGTTTGGGGACGGCCAGTCCTTCGTTGATTAACACGGAAAGGGCCTGTCTGGCGGTGGCGCGGGCTATGCCGTGCCGTGCCATCAGGGCGTTCTCGCCCGGAAGCCGATCCCCGTCTCGGAGATCGCCGGACAGGATCGCTTCGCGAAGCCCGTCGGCGATGCGCCGATAGATCGGGGGCTCGGGAGGTACCGGGGACTGCTGCACGTTCGATCACCCTCTGTCACCAACCGGGTTTGGCGTCTCCAGAGAACTTGCCCCGTCTTGTCCACGATCGCACAGATACAGGGGTTGGTAACCTGTTTCTTTTGGGAGGTATCGTGCCCGTGTGGCGAGCTTAAGGAGTTTCTCCGGTCCGTTACCGTGGAACGATCCCAGCCGCTATTCGGTCGGCCCACCACCGGCGCGTCACGGCCGCGGCCAGTACGGCACCCGCCGTGTTGACGATCACGTCGTCGACGGAGCTCACCCGCCCCAGGCGCAGGACGTACTGGAGGATCTCCACGGTGAGTGAGGCGCCCGCCGCCACGGCCGCGATCCGGGCGAGCGAGGCGAGGTGCGCCGAGCGCACCGGGAGCATGGCGCCGAGCGCGGCGAAGACCAGAAGGTTCCCGCCGACCTGCACGAACGCCGCCTGCGCCGGCCCGTGGAGGGTCGCCCACAGGTCCACCAGGGGGAGCAGGCTGACGTCGGAGTCGCCCGCCCGAGGAGTGAGGATCATCCAGATCCAGGGGGCGGTCCCGGTCACCGCGACCACGTCGGCCAGGGCGGTGCGGACGGGGCAGGGGTGACCCTTACGGGCGCGGTGGCGGGCCAGCACGTGGATGGCGACAACGGCCACCGGGACCGCGAGGAAAGTCGCTATAACGATATTTCCCCATAGCTGCCATGCCTGGTGCATGAGGCAATGATGCCGGTGCGCGAAGCCCGGCCGACGGTCCTGTGAGGTTACGAGAAGGTGACCTTCAGGCAAGGGGCGTTCGGGGGCGCCGGACCGGAGTGGATCGGTACGGCGCGGGAGCCGGCGCGTCAGGCCCGGCGTGGGCCGGGGAATTCCGGGAACCGGAGCCTCGGGCCGAGTGGTGGCCGGAGTCGAGGCGGTCGCGACCGACCCGGGATCAGATGGTTCTGGTCAGGGCGCGGGAGATGCCCAGGGCGGCGGCCTTGACGGCAGGGGCCAGCCGGGTGGGCTGGAAGCGGGCCAGCGGGACCGAGATGGACAGCGCGGCCACGGCCACCCCGTCGCCGAACACCGGGGCCGCGATGCAGGCGCCGCCCCGCTGGGCCTCCTCCCGCTCGTAGGCCAGCCCCGCGGCCTGGATCTGGCCGAGCACCTCCTCCAGGCGCCGGGGGTCGACTATCGAGTGCGGGGTCAGCCGGCGGAGCGGTCGGCCGAGAACCTCGTCGATCAGGTCGGGTCCTGAGTAGGCCAGCAGGGCCTTGCCGATCCCGGTGCAGGTCAGCGGGAGGCGCCCGCCGACGTGCGAGGGCAGCGCGAAGGCCGTCTGGCCACGGATCTTCTCGACGTAGACGACGTCGAGGTCGTCGCGCACGCCCAGGTGGACGGTCTCGTGGGTGGCCTCGTAGAGGTCGTGCATGAAGGGCAGTGCCGCGTGTCTCAGGTCGCGCTCTCCGGGCACGATGCTGCCGAGCTCGAAGAGGCGGCGGCCGAGATAGTAGCCGTCGGGGCGGCGGGTGACCGCGCCGATCGAGGTCAGCTCGGTGAGCAGCCGGAAAGCCGTGGTCTTGGGCAGATGGCAGCGCTCGGCGACGTCGATCAGGCGCAACGGCCCGCCCGTGGGGCGGAACGCGTCAAGCACGAGCCAGGATTTCTCCAGCACGGACAACCGGTCGGGGTTCCGTTTCACGGAACTCATTCTTGCTTATGAACTACCTGGGCCCTATACCCGTATGGAGTGACCCAGCGAAGTACATCCCCGAGGAGAAGTCTTGTCTGACCAGGTGAACCACTTCATCGGTGGGGTGCCGGTCGCCGAGGGCGCGACGTTCGCCACGTACGACCCGGTGACCGGGCTTGTGGTGCGTGAGGTCCGCGAGGCGGACCGGTCCATCGTCGACAGAGCGGTGGCCGCCGCCCGCTCGGCCCTGCCCGCGTGGGCGGCGCTGCCGGTGGCCGAGCGGGCCGCCTGGATGCGCCGCCTCGCCGACGCGATCGAGGAGCGGTTCGAGGATCTGGTGGCCGCGGAGATCGCCGACACCGGCAAGTCGGTCACCCAGACCCGGACCCTGGACATCCCGCGCGGCGCCGCCAACTTCAGGTCGTTCGCCGAGATCGCGGCCCAGCACCCGGAGAACGCGTTCCACCTGACGGACGTGCTGAGCTACACGGTGCGCAAGCCCCTCGGGGTGGTCGCGGTGATCGTGCCGTGGAACCTGCCCTTCCTGCTGGCGACCTGGAAACTCGGCCCCGCGCTCGTCGCGGGCAACACGGTGGTGGTCAAGCCCTCGGAGCACACGCCCGGTTCGGTCGCGGTGCTCGCGGAGATCGCCGCCTCGATCGGCCTTCCCCCCGGCGTCCTCAACGTCGTGCACGGTTTCGGCGGCGGCTCCACCGGCCAGTTCCTGGTGGAGCACCCGGGCGTGGACGCGGTCACCTTCACCGGTGAGAGCCGCACCGGTTCGACGATCATGAAAGCGGTGGCGGACCGGGTCAAACCCGTCTCGTTCGAGCTGGGCGGCAAGAACGCGGGGCTGGTCTTCGCCGACGCGGACCTCGACGCGGCGGTCGAGGGGAGCGTGCGGTCGGTCTTCACCAACGGCGGTCAGGTCTGCCTGTGCACCGAGCGGCTGTACGTGGAACGGCCCGTCTTCGAGGAGTTCACCGCGCGGCTGGCCAGGCGCGCGGGGGAGCTGCGGTTCGGCCGCCCCACCGACCAGGACACCACGATGATGCCGATGATCTCCGCCGAGCACCGGGACAAGGTGCTCTCCTACTACGAGCTGGCCAAGAGCGAGGGCGCCGAGATCCGCGCCGGCGGCGGCGTGCCGCGTTTCGGCGACGACCGCGACGGTGGCTACTACGTCGAGCCGACGGTGCTGACCGGCCTGCCGCACGACTCCAGGGTGAACCGGGAGGAGATCTTCGGCCCGGTCTGCCACATCGCCCCGTTCGACACCGAGGCCGAGGCGGTCGGACTGGCCAACGACAGCGAGTACGGCCTGGCGGCGACGGTCTGGACCGCCAACCTGAGCAGGGCCCACCGGGTGGCGCAGTCGTTGGAGGCCGGGCTGGTCTGGGTCAACACCTGGTACCTGCGCGACCTGCGAACCCCCTTCGGAGGGGTGAAGCTGTCCGGCATCGGACGCGAGGGCGGCACGCGCTCGCTGGACTTCTACTCCGAACCCACCACGATCACCATCAGGCTGGAGCCGGGAAATGACTGAGTGGAGCGAGGCCGTCGACGCGCACCGGGATGCGGCCGACCGGTTGCTGGAGGCGGCGCGGAGCGGCAAGCCGTGCGCCCCGGTGCGTGAGACGTTGCCCGACCGGAGCGCCGAGACCGGCTACGCCGTACAGGAGATCAACACCAGGCGGGCGCTGGCGGAGGGGCGGCGGCTGGTCGGCAGGAAGATCGGACTGACCTCCCCCGCGGTCCAGCGCCAGCTCGGCGTGGACCGGCCGGACTTCGGGATGCTCTTCGCCGACATGGCCTACCTCGACGGCCTGCCCGTCCCGACCGGCCGCTTCCTGCAGCCCAGGGCCGAGGCGGAGGTGGCACTGGTCCTCGGCGCCGACCTGGCGGGCGGCCCCTTCACGGTCGCCGACGTGATCCGGGCGGTCGACTTCGTGCTGCCCGCGATCGAGATCGTGGACAGCCGCGTCGCGGAGTGGGACATCACGCTCGTCGACACGGTCGCCGACAACGCCTCCAGCGGCGCGTTCGTCCTCGGCAACACCCCGGTCGAGCTGCGCGGCCTGGACCTGCGCCTGGCCGGGATGACCATGAGCAAGAACGGCCTGGAGGTCTCCACCGGCGCGGGCGCGGCCTGCCTCGGACACCCGCTCAACGCCGCGGTCTGGCTGGCCGACGCGCTGGGCCGCACGGACTTCCCGCTGCGCGCCGGGGACGTCGTGCTCACCGGCGCGCTCGGCCCGATGGTCGGCGTCGAGTCCGGCGATGTTTTCGAAGCACACATCGAGGGCCTCGGCTCGGTCAGGGCGGTGTTCTCATGAAGATAGCGATCATCGGTTCGGGGAACATCGGCACCGACCTGATGTTCAAGGCGCTGCTGTCGAAGAAGGTCGAGGTCTTCGCGATGGCGGGCATCGACCCCGACTCCGACGGCCTGGCCCGCGCCCGCCGTCGCGGGGTCGCCACCACCCACGAGGGCGTCGAGGGCCTGGTCGCGCTGCCCGGGTTCGCCGACGTGGACGTCGTCCTCGACGCGACCTCGGCCGGCGCGCACCGGCACAACGACAAGGTGCTGCGGGCGCACGGCAAGCGGGTCATCGACCTGACCCCCGCCGCCCTTGGCCCCTACGTGGTGCCCCCGGTCAACCTGGAGGCGCACCTCACCGAGCCGAACCTCAACATGGTCACCTGCGGCGGGCAGGCCACGATCCCGATCGTCGCGGCGGTCGCCTCGCAGGCGCCCGTCCGGTACGCGGAGATCGTCGCCTCGATCGCCTCCCGGTCGGCGGGACCCGGCACCCGGGCCAACATCGACGAGTTCACCGAGACGACCTCCCGGGCGATCGAGCAGGTCGGCGGGGCGGCCAAGGGCAAGGCGATCATCGTCCTCAACCCGGCGGAGCCGCCGCTGATCATGCGTGACACGGTCTACTGCCTGGTGGACGAGTGTGACGAGCCGGCGGTGGTGGAGGCCGTGCGGGCCATGGTGGAGCGGGTCCGCGACTACGTGCCCGGCTACCGGCTCAAGCAGGACGTGCAGTTCGAGAAGATCCCGGCCGGGGAGCCGCTCCCCGACGGCACCCGCGACGGCGGCGTCAAGGTGACCGTCTTTCTGGAGGTGGAGGGCGCCGCCCACTACCTGCCCGCCTACGCGGGCAACCTCGACATCATGACCTCCGCCGCGCTGCGCACGGCCGAGCGCCTGGCCGAGGACCGTACCGACGACGAAGGCGCGCGCGCGGAGGTGAAGGCGTGAAACTGTACGTTCAGGACGTGACGCTGCGGGACGGCATGCACGCCATCCGGCACCGTTACACCGTCGCCCAGGCCGCCGAGATCGCCGCGGCCCTCGACGCCGCCGGGGTGGCGGCGATCGAGATCGCGCACGGCGACGGCCTCTCCGGGGGCAGCTTCAACTACGGCGTGGGCGCGCACACCGACGACGAGTGGATCGAGGCGGTCGCCGGGGCCGTGAGCCGGGCGAGGCTGACCACCCTGCTGCTGCCCGGCATCGGTACCATCGACGACCTCAAGCGCGCCCACGCGCTCGGCGTCACCTCGGTCAGGGTCGCCACCCACTGCACCGAGGCCGACATCTCCGCCCAGCACATCGCCACCGCGCGCGAGCTCGGCATGGACGTGTCCGGATTTTTGATGATGTCGCATATGGCGGAGACCGAGGAACTGGCCAGGCAGGCCAAGCTCATGGAGTCGTACGGCGCGCATTGCGTCTACGTGACCGACTCCGGTGGCCGGTTGACCATGGACGGGGTCAGGGAGCGGATCCGGGCCTACCGCTCGGTGCTCGACGAGGGCACCGAGATCGGCATCCACGCCCACCACAACCTGGGGCTGGGCGTGGCCAACTCGGTGGTCGCGGTGGAGAACGGCACCTACCGGGTGGACGCCTCCCTGGCCGGGATGGGCGCGGGTGCGGGCAACTGCCCGATCGAGGTGTTCGTCGCGGTGGCCGACCTGATGGGCTGGGATCACGGCTGTGACCTGAACGCCCTGATGGACGCGGCGGACAACCTGGTCAGGCCGCTGCAGGACCGGCCGGTCCGGGTGGACAGGGAGACGTTGACGCTTGGCTACGCCGGTGTCTACTCCAGCTTCCTGCGGCACGCCGAGGCGGCCTCGGCGCGGTACGGGGTCGACACCCGGACCATCCTGACCGAGGTGGGTCGCCGCCGGATGGTGGGCGGTCAGGAGGACATGATCGTGGACATCGCGCTGGACCTCGCACGTTCGGGAGAGCAGTCATGACCGACATCCACAAGCTCGCCGCGGTCCTGGACGAGGCCATCCGTACCGGTCGCGCGGTGCCCAGGCCCGAGCAGGACTACGGCGTGGCCGACGCCTACCGGGTGCAGGAGGAGCTGATCCGGCTCCGTCTTTCGCGGGGGGACCGGCTGGCCGGGGTGAAGCTGGGCTTCACCAGCGAGGGCAAGCGCCGCCAGATGGGCGTGCACGACATCATCTTCGGCCGGGTGCCGGAGTCGTCGGTCATCGGTGACGGCTCGTACGCGGACGTGTCCGGCTACATCCACCCGAGGGCGGAGCCGGAGGTCGTCTACCTCATCGGGCGGCGCATCGCGTCGCCGGCCGACGCGTTCGCACCGGACGCCGTCGCGGCCGTCGCCCCCGGTATCGAGGTCATCGACTCGCGCTACGAGGACTTCAGGTTCTCGCTGCCCGACGTGATCGCCGACAACACCTCGGCCGCCGGATACGCCGTCGGCCAGTGGCAGCCCTACGACCCGTCCCGGTGGAACCTGGGCGTCGTGCTGGAGATCGACGGGCGCGTGGTCCAGGTCGGGTCGACCGGCGCCATCCTGGGCGACCCGCGCCGGGCCCTCGCGGAGGCCGCACGCCTGGCCGGACAGATCGGGATGGTCCTGGAGCCGGGGTGGATCCTGCTCGCCGGTGCCGCCACCCCCGCCGAGCCGCTCGCGCCGGGCGCGCGGGTGCGGGCCGAGATCCAGCACCTGGGATCGGTGTCGTTCACCGCGTCCGCGCCCGAAGAGAAGTCCTGAAGGGGCGCCGGGATGCCTTCGGCGCCCGCGGGAGAGGAGAGAGAGCATGAGTGACGGGCTCGTCGTCACCGGGAAGGCCACCCCCAGGGGAAGGTTTCCGCACGTCAAGCGGGCGGGGGACTTCCTGTACGTGTCCGGGACCAGTTCGCGCAGGCCGGACAACACGATCGTCGGCGCCGAGGCCGACGAGTTCGGCACGGTCACGCTCGACATCGCCGAGCAGACCCGGGCGGTGATAGAGAACATCAAAGACATCCTCCGGGCGGCCGGAGCCGATCTGCGCGATCTCGTGCAGATCACCACCTACCTGGTGAACATCAATGACTTCGGCGGGTACAACGCGGTCTACGCGGAGTACTTCGACGAGGCCGGACCGACCCGCACCACAGTGGCCGTTCACCAGTTGCCGCACCCGCATCTGCTCATCGAAATTCAGGCCGTGGCCTACCGACCGGAGGGGCGCCCGTGATCCCACCCATCGACTTCACCAAGTGGATCGACGAGCACGCCCACCTGCTCAAGCCGCCGGTGGGCAACAAGATGGTCTTCGAGGGCTCCAGTGACTTCATCGTCATGGTCGTCGGTGGGCCGAACGCGCGGACCGATTTCCACATCGACCCGTACGAGGAGCTCTTCTACCAGATCCGCGGCAACATGCACGTCAACCTCATGACCCCCGAAGGACCGCAGACCGTGCACGTGCGCGAGGGGCAGATGTGGCTGCTCCCGCCGAACACGCCGCACTCGCCGCAGCGCCCCGAGGAGGGTTCCGTCGGCCTGGTGGTGGAGCGGATCAGGCCGGAGGGCGTGCTGGAGAGGTTCCTCTGGTACTGCCCGGAGTGCAGCGCCGTGGTCCACGAGGTGGAGCTTCAGGTCCGCGACATCGTGACCGACCTGCCGCCGATCTTCCAGGCGTTCTACGCCGACGAGAAGGCGCGCACCTGCGGGAACTGCGGCGCCGTCCACCCCGGCAAGGGATAGCCGTTGATCATTGATGTGCACACCCACCACGTCCCCAGGGGCTGGCCGGATCTCGGCTGGCCGGGGGCACCACGGCTCCGGGTCGACTCCGAGCGGGAGGCCGTGATCCTGCTCGGGGACCGGGAGTTCCGCCGGATCGCCGACGACTGCTGGAACCCCTCGGTCCGCCTGGAGCGGATGGACGCCGACGGGGTGGACGTCCAGGTCGTCTCGCCGACGCCGGTCTTCTTCTGCTACGAGCGCCCGGCGGCGGAGGCGGTACGGGTCGCGAAGATCTTCAACGACCTGGCGCTGGAGATCTGCGCCTCCGAACGGCTGGTGCCGTTCTGCCAGGTGCCGCTCCAGGACCCCGACCTGGCCTGTGCCGAGTTGGACCGGTGCATGGCCGCCGGGCACGCGGGCGTCGAGATCGGCAACCACGTCGGCGACCGTGACCTCGACGACGAGGGAGTCGTCCAGTTCCTCCAGCACTGCGCCGCCGTGGGCGCGCCCGTCTTCGTGCACCCCTGGGACATGGCGGGTGGGCCACGGCTGGAGCGCTGGATGGCGCAGTGGCTGGTCGGCATGCCCGCGGAGACGCACCTGTCGGTGCTCGCCCTGATCCTGGGCGGTGTCCTCGATCGGGTGCCGGACACGCTGCGCCTCTGCTTCGCGCACGGCGGCGGCTCGTTCGCCTTCTGGCTCGGCCGGTTCGAGAACGCCTGGCACCGCCGGGGTGACCTCGTCGGGGTCTCCGAGTTCCCGCCGTCGCACTACCTCGACCGGTTCAGCGTGGACTCGGTGGTCTTCGACGAGCGGGCGCTGCGACTGCTGGTCGACACGATGGGAGAGGACCGGGTCATGCTCGGCTCCGACTTCCCCTACCCGCTGGGCGAGTCGCCGGTGGGCTCGCTGATCCGAGGGGCGGGGTTCCTCTCCGAGGACGCCCGCGCCAAGCTGCTCGGCGGCAACGCCACCCGGTTCCTGGGCCGCTGACCCGGCGGCGAGCCGGGGAGCCCGGGTGCGGCGGGCTGGCCCGGCATCCCTTGTGGTGGCCGGTGAGGAGATGACCACAGCGACCCTCCCCGGACCCGCACCTCTTTCCCCTGCCCCCTCCATCCCC